>JAJZIF010000251.1 GCA_021810735.1 Acidobacteriota bacterium | reverse complement strand
GTCATGGCCATTCTGGCGAGCATGTTCTGCCTACACGCGCTGTTGATTATGGCGGTGGGCATTTACGGATTGCTTGCCTATCAGGTAAAGCAGCGCACCGCGGAGATCGGTCTGCGCATGGCGCTCGGCGCGACAAAGATGCGCATCCTTACATGGCTATTGCGGCATACAGGACTTGCGGTGCTGTGGGGAACCGCCAGCGGCCTGAGTTGTGCGTGGATTCTGACGCGCTATGCACGATCCGCGCTTTATGGGCTTCATGCGCATAGCTATTTCGTGTTCGCGATCTGCTGCTTCCTGATTACTCTGACGGCAACTCTCGCGGCCTATCCGCCAGCCCGCCGTGCGGCGTCCGTCGATCCCATGCAGGCGCTGCGGGCGGAGTGAGGGAGGTGCACATTGATGAATTGGATGACGCAGATTTTCTTGCGCCGCAGAATGACAGGCGAGCTTTCCGAGGAGATGCAGCAGCATCTCGATGAAAAGATTGAAGCCCTGGTTGCCGACGGTATGCCACGCGCGGAGGCCATCCACGCCGCTCGCCGCGCCTTCGGCAACGCTACGCTGCTGGAACAGCGCAGCCGCGAAGTCTGGATGTGGCCGTGGATGGAGAATCTCTGGGCAGATGCGAAGTTCGCGCTGCGGCAATTGCGGAAAACTCCCGGCTTTACTGCGACTACAGTGTTGACATTGGCTTTAGGTATCGGGATTGCAACGGCCATGTTTGCCATTGTCGATGGAGTTCTGCTGCGTCCGCTTGCTTTCCCACATGCGGAGCAGCTCTACCAACCCGCTGGAATAGGTGCCAAGGGAGGCGAACTCTTTGGGATACCGTATGCAGACATTCAGCAATGGCGCGAGGCAACCCACAATACCGCCGACATCGCTTTTTCCGGTGGAAGTCTGAGCATTCTGGATACGCCTGAGGGAGCCAAGTTGATCTCGAATGTGGAAAGCAGCTTCAACCTGCTTTCCGTGCTGGGTGTGCAGCCGATGCTGGGCCGCAGCTTTCTTCCCGAGGAACAAGAGGATGGCAACTCCCATGTGGTCCTTCTCAGCTACGGTCTCTGGCGTCAAGCATTCTCAGCAGACCGCAAGATTCTCGGGAAAATCGTGCATATCGGCGGCGTACCTTATAGCGTGATTGGCGTCATGCCGCCACAGTTTATTTTTCCGTTATACGAGAACCGTGCGGAAGTCTGGACGCCCCTGGAGCGTGGCAAACTGTTGCATGAAAGCATTCACGACTCATACGCACTTTACAATCCCGTGCTCCGCATAAAGCCAGATGCCTTACCAACAACAGTTCAGGCTCAATTATCAATAGCCCAAGCGCATTTCGCGCAATCAGCACAACCCGGCGAGGAGGTAGCCACACGCGTTCGGCTCACCAGCTTACATGATTTTGTGGTTTCAAGCGTCCGACCGGCGTTAACTGCTCTGGAGATTGCGGTTTTGCTGGTCTGGCTGATCGCCTGTTGCAATGTCGCAGGTCTGCTATTGGCTCGTATTGCTGCGCGTAGAACAGAAATTGCGGTGCGCGGAGCGTTAGGAGCCGGAAAACTACGCATACTTCGGCAGTTTCTGACAGAGAGCCTGTTGTTGAGTGTCGCAGGTGCTCTGGCCGGACTTGGCCTGGCGATGTCGATGCTGCAACTGTTCCGGCACATGCTCCAGAAGTCCTTGCCGCTGTCGCAAAATATCCACCTGAATTGGGCGGTCTTAACAGCACTCATCGGCTTCACCCTGTTCACCGGGTTTGTCTTTGGAGTATTTCCGGCAACCATCGCTGCTAACACACCAATCGAAGAGACCCTGAAGCAGGGAGGCCGCAACAGCAGTGGAGACCGCAGACAAAGCCGCTTACGCAACCTTTTGCTGATAAGCGAAATTGCGCTGTCAATCGTTTTACTGGTTGGTGCGGGTCTAATGACGCGCACCATGTATGCATTGCGCCATGTGCCGCTCGGTTTCCGAACCGACCATATCGTCCTGACAACTCTGAGCGTTCCGAACTCCACTTACAAAAGCAAAAATTTAAATAAAGCAGCGTGGGAGCCTTTGATGGAACGTGTACGCCATCTGCCTGGCGTCCAAACGGCTGCTCTATCCACCATCCTGCCGATCGCGCATCCTGTTGACCTTTTGACTCTTATCTATGCAACGGGCTGGACGAACGGCGATGTTGACGCTGCTGTGCGTGCCGCCTCGCCAGACCTGATGCATGTGCTGGGAGTACGGATGCGTGCAGGGCGCTTTTTTACGGCACAGGACACTGCGGATTCCATGCCCGTCGCTGTGGTCAATCAGACATTCGTCAACCGCTATTTGGGCGGCCAAGATGCGTTGGGAAAACAGATAAAGTTTGGACGCGTTCCCAGCAAAGCGACGATTGTCGGCGTTCTGGAAGACGTGCATCAGGATGCAGTCGCAGATCCAAGCCGCCCGGAACTCTACCTGTGCATGGCCCAGCTAAATCAAAATAACTCTTTGTATCTCCCCTTGATTGGCAAATTCATGGAACTTGCGGTTCGCACTCAAACGTCGCCCGGAGCAATGATTCCGGCACTTCGCCAAGCGATCCACCAGCAGAATCCAAATCTTGCCGTTGGAGATTTCACCACCATGAATCAGGCTGTGGAGGACTCTCTCGGCAGCCAACGGCTGGCGGCGCGCGTGATCGGAGTTTTTGGTGGGCTAGCGTTGTTGATCACGGTCGTTGGCCTGTACGGACTATTGAGCTATTCCGTCGCCCAAAGGACGCAAGAAATCGGCATCCGTATGGCGCTGGGCGCAGATCGCGTGCAAGTGATGCGGATGGTTTTACGACAGGCATTCGCCTTACTTTCAATCGGTATTGCTGTCGGTCTCGCGTTGGCCTTTTGGAGCAGCCGTTTGCTCCATGGCTTTCTCTACGGAGTGAGCAAAGACGATCCGTGGACTCTAGTATTGGTGCCTTCAATGCTTCTTGTATTCGGCATCTTTGCTGCGTTCATCCCGGCGCGTCGCGCGGCTTCGGTTGACCCCATGCAGGCGCTGCGGGCGGAGTGAGGGAGGTGCACATTGATGAATTGGATGACGCAGATTTTCTTGCGCCGCAGAATGGCGGGCGAGCTTTCGGAAGAGATGCAGCAGCATCTCGAGGAGAAAATCGAAGCGCTGGTGGCCGAAGGTATGCCGCGCGAGGAGGCCATCCACGCCGCTCGCCGCGCCTTCGGCAACGCCACGCTGCTGGAGCAGCGCAGCCGCGAGGTGTGGATGTGGCCGTGGCTGGAAAGCATCCTTGCCGACGTGAAATTCGCGCTGCGGCAACTGCGCAAGTCTCCGGGATTCACCGCCACCGTGATCCTGACGCTGGCGCTGGGAATCGGCGCGAACACGGCGATTTTTTCCCTGACGTACGCGATCCTGCTGCGGAGCCTTCCTGTAACAAACCCCAACCGGCTGGTGCGCTATACCTTCAGCAATGGCAACATGGACATCGGGCAGTCCGGCCCGAGTTACGATGAGCTGCGCCGTCGCGTGACAGTGGCGGACCTGATGGCCTGGAGTTCGATGCTCTTGACGCGGACATCCAAAGGCTCCGTGAAAGAAATCCACGGGGCGCTAATGAGCGGCAACGGTTTTGCCGTGCTGCAATTGCAGCCCTATATCGGTCGCAGCTTCGGAGAACAGGACGATGTCCCCGGCGGTGGCCCACATGGCTACCAGGCATTGTTGGGCTACGACTATTGGAAGAACGCATTTCAGGAGAACCCCAACGTACTTGGCCGCGCCCTTACTATCAATGGCCGCGCCGTGACTGTCATTGGTGTGTTGCCACGGCGGTTCCGCAGCGTGGAACGCGGCGAGACTGCCGATCTTGTGCTGCCTTTGTCCTTCGATGAGGTGCTGCACCCTCGGCACCCAAGAAGACATTCGGTAAATTACACATGGCTGACTGTTTTGGGTCGGCTGCGCGCGGGCCAATCGCTGCAGGCGGCACGAAGCAACCTGGCAGCCATTGCGCCCCAGTTGCGCGAAGCTACCGATCCGAGTCATAAGATGCTTGGCGGTTTTTTTGCTTCCTTCAAGTATGGAGTTGTCGATGGCCGCATGGGAGATTCTGACCTGGCGACGACCTATCGTCAACCCTTGCTGGCGCTGGAGTTGCTCGCGGGTTTACTTCTTGCACTTTGCTGTGCCAACCTTGCGCTGCTGCTGTTGGCGCGTTCCAGCGGACGCAGCCATGAGTTTGCGGTGCGCAGCGCACTGGGGGCCAGCCGGTCCACGCTGTTCGCGCATGTGCTGATGGAGGTATTGCTGCTCGGCTGCGCGGGAGTGGCCGCAGGGCTTTTGCTGGGCTGGTTGCTCGCGCATTCGCTGGTTGCGCTGCTTCTCGAAGGGGCGAGCGCCATGCGCATCGATGTCGCGCCGAACTGGATTGTCTTCGGATGCACGACGACAGCCGCATTGCTGACGATTCTGGCAGCGGGGCTGTTGCCCGCCATCCGGGCCAGCAGGACGATGCCCGCCTTGGACCTGAAGCAGGCGCAGACCGCGACCAAAAAGATTGGCGGTGTGTGGATCGTGTCGGTCCAGATTGCGCTCAGCCTGGTGCTGACGGCTAGCGCCTTCTGGCTGGGCAGTACGTTTCTCCACCTGTTCCTGAAAAACTCCGGTTTTCAGCCGAAGCATGTCGTGTTTGCCAATTTCGGCGGATGGGACACCACCATACCTCCGGCACAAGCGACGCAGAAGAAGCAGGAGATTTTCACGCGGATCGAACATACGCCGGGAATCCAGGCCGCGACATGGATGAACGTGCCTCCCCTGGAGAATGCATGGACCGGTTCGAGCTATGTCGCGCGCGACCGGCATGGCGCGGTCCATCTGGACATGGAAATCTGGACGGAAGTTGTCAACGCCGATTATTTTGCGGCGCTGGGGACGCGCATTTTAGAGGGAAGAGGGTTCACTCAGCATGATCAGGGAACCGGTGCCGTGTGCATCTTGAGTGCCTCCGCCGCAGCACACTTCTTTCCCGGCGAGGATGCGCTTGGAAAAACAATCTATTCCGCCTCGGGCGATTCTCCTCAGGCGATAGCGAAATCCTTCGATCCAAAGAACGCCTGCCGCGTGGTTGGCATTGCGCAGGACGCCCATTTTTCATCTCTGAAAGACGCGCCTCAACGTGCAGTGTATAGGCTGACGCCGGCCGGCGAAGTGGGCGGCTCGACGCTGGTCGTTCGCGCATCCGATACCGCCGCCGCCATCCGCGAGATTCGCAGCATCGCGCATAGTGTGAGCCCCACCTCCGCGGCGCCGCAGACAACCTTGTTTACCCAGATGGTCGAGACCAGCCTGAGGCAGGAAAGGTTACTGGTGCGTCTTTCGATGGGATTCTCCGCGCTTGCGCTGTTACTGACCGGCGTCGGGATATTCGGAATTCTGGCGAGACGCGTTACGGAGCGTACGCGCGAAATCGGCATTCGCATGGCCTTCGGCGCGCCACGAAGCGCGGTGCTGCGCCTGGTCGTATCTTCCGTTGCGATTCAGGTTGGCGCGGGCCTGTTTCTGGGAGTGATAGGCTCCGTCGCCATGGGACGCGCCCTTGGTGCGCTTCTCTACGGGACCACGCCAGGCAGCGTGGGGATTTATCTGGGCAGCGTGGCCGCCATCCTTCTGATTTGCGTTCTCGCTGCGCTGATTCCAGCGCGCCGCGCGGCATCGGTCGATCCCATGCAGGCGCTGCGGGCGGAGTGAGTGAGGTGCATCGATGAGCTGGTTGAAGCAGCTATTTCTTCGTCGCAGAATGACAGTCTATCTTTCCAAGTAGATGCAGCAGCATCTCGAGGACAAAATCGAAGCTCTGGTTGCCGACGGTATGCCGCGCGAGGAGGCCATCCACGCCGCTCGCCGCGCGTTCGGCAGCGCTACTCTGCTGGGGCAGCGCAGCCGCGAAATCTGGATGTGGCCGTGGATTGAAAGCCTCGACGCGGCGCAAAATCGAAGTTGAGTGGCAGTGCGATTTCCGCCAGGAACGCAAGGTCCCGCAGTTCGGCATGTCTAAACCGGGCGCGCAAACATTCCATCACAAATTCTGATCATTCCG
>JAJZIF010000250.1 GCA_021810735.1 Acidobacteriota bacterium | reverse complement strand
AGCACCAAGGGTCAGTTGGTCATTCCAGCGGAAATCCGCGAAGCGCTGCATATCAAGCCTGGAACCCGCTTCGCCGTCCTACGGGAGGGTAATCGGATCATCCTGCGCCCCGTGGACAAACATTTTCTCGACGAGCTTTGCGGGATTACAGCGGGCGGCCCATCGATGACAGAGATGCTGCTGGAGGACCGCCGTAAAGAGGACAAACGTTCCAAATGGTGACCTACGCGCTCGATGCCAGTGCGCTGTTGCGGTTTATCGATAAAGAAGCTGGGGCGGAACAAGTCCGGGTCATCCTGCAAGGGCTGGTGTCGGGCAAGCATCGTGTTCTGGTCTGTGCGCTGCACTGGGGTGAGGTTGCCGGCAATTTGTACAGAAAGAAGGGGCTGGAAGTCCAGCAGCAAGTGATGGACAGGTTTTCCTATATAGGCTTGGAATTCATTCCTGCTACGCCAGATCGCGCGATTCGCGCAGCCATCCTCAAAGCTGACTTGAAAATCCCGTACGCGGACGCATTCGGAATCGAACTCGCCCTAAACGTGCCCTGCACCTTCGTGACCGCTGATTATGATTTGAAACCAGCGGCCCATCGAGCGGAAATACTGTTCTTGCCGAAGAAGTAGTACAAGGGGGTAAATATTAAGATCGAAAGATGTGTCAGAAGTTTCTCTCTTTATAACATGAGGAGTATGCCAGACAGACAATCTATCGCATTGCCAGGAAATTCGATTACCGCTTCGGTAAATTTTGATTCCGGCGGTCACCTCCACAAAATCATGAATCGCCAGCGTCTGGTAGATCGTCGCCAGCCCATGGTAGCCATCCGTCCGCAGCGGGCCAATGGCGAGTCCAAGATTGATCTTCGCGCGCGATCGAACCCGTGTGGTCATTATGCTTGCGTTCTCCAGGCCGCGCGTTTGCGTCGTGCTGGAACGGGCAATAGTGGTGCCGTCAGCTTTTCGTAGAGTGAAAACAGATATTCCACGCGCTGGCGGTCGCTGGTAAAAGGTTCCGCGCGATAGCAGCGGTCCACGGCGCGGTCCAATTCTGTGTGGGCGCGCAGCAACTCCGGGGGCATGGTGCGAGGGTCATAGAGATCGGCGAGTGTGCTGTCTGGGAATTTCGTTCGTGCCTCCAGAACTGCTTCTGCCGCGCGTTCGACTGCCGCTCGCTGCTTCCCGGTGGGGTTTTCTGGCCAGGGGAAATTGTTGTAGACCAAGGTATTGGAATACCGATAGCGAGACTCCAGTCTCCCTGCGACTTGTTTCACCCAGGCCATGTGCATCCGTGAGGACAGCACGCCAAAGTGGTACTGCGTGGCATCGCGGACGAATTGCACCGTATTACTGCAAATAACATCCCTTGAAATATATGCCATTGGAATGTAGGCCCTTCGTTCCGATGAGACCTCCGGAATAGCTAGGTAATCTGTGTCGGGCTGCGCGGTCTGCCGAAATAGAGACGGATAGTCCGCGTATTTCCTTGTCGACTGCGCGTCACTGCTCAATCGAAAGCTGCGAACCCGCTCCAGTCGGGATATGACCGCTGGCGATCGTCTCAGCTCTTCCGGTTTGGCATCCTTGAGCCAAAGACAGTAACGAATTTCATCATTTAAGAAGTCGCCCCCGCTCATGTATCTCCGGATGTACTTCCCAATTGTGGGCTCGCTCTGCAATAAGGCATAGCGTTCCTCAGAAGAGAGAATTAACCCTCCGCCATCCGTCGGTTTGTTGCCCCAGGTCATGCCTGGCACATCGCACAGTGGCTTGGGCCGGTTCAAGATGGCCAAGTCTGGCCCTTCGACAAGATAAGGCCCGATGTTCCTCACCTGCATCGCTGAGGAATTTTTAGATGATGGGTCCTGTTCAAACAGGAGCTTCATTTCTGGGGCGACGGAACTTATTCCAATTACGACTACATGTACGTGGGCTTTCCCCCGCGCTTCGCTTTGCCAAGCGAAGGTACGATATGCAAATGAAATTTTGAGGTGGTAGCGGGAAAAGATCTCCGACCACAAGATGCCGGCCTGTTCGCCTTGTGTAATGGAATTCGTCGAAACAAATGCTGCCACGACTTCTGTTCCGATAATGTATTCGGCGCTCCGGATATACCAATTGCAGACATAGTCAAGGACACCTGCTGCTGAGATATTTTTTAAGACTGCTTTTTGATCCTTCTTTTGTTCCGCACTCTGATAGTGATGTCCGACAAACGGCGGATTGCCTAAAACATAGCTGCATTCGCTGGATGGCAGAACGCTCTGCCAATCGAGCCTCAGCGCATTGTCAACCGTGATATGTGGAGACTTCTTCAATGGCAGGCGCTGATAAAGTTGGCCGAACGCCTCGGAGACCTTGATGTTCATCTGGTGGTCCATCAGCCAGATCGCGACCTCGGCGATGCGGGCGGGCCACTCGGAGATTTCGATGCCATAGAACTGGTCCACGTCCACGTGAGAAAGACGGTTCACTTCGTCCAGCGTGAATGAAGTCTGAGTGCCGTGGCGCAGCTTCAATGCGTCGAGTTCGAGCAGACGCAGTTCACGAAATGCGATGACCAGAAAATTACCGCATCCGCAGGCTGGATCGAGAAATTTGAGTCGCGTGAGACGCTCCAGAAAGTCATCGAGCCGCGACCGCTGACGCGTGGAGCTGTCGTTCCGAATGACTTCAAATTCGGACCTCAATTTGTCCAGAAAGAGCGGGCGGATGACCTTCAGAATGTCGCGTTCGCTGGTATAGTGCGCGCCAATCTGACGCCGTTCTCTGGACAACTCTTCGCCAACCATAATGGACTGAAACAGCGCGCCAAAGATGGCTGGGGAAATCTGCGACCAGTCGAATTCCGTGGCACGCAGCAGCGCCTCGCGCATCGGCTTGTTGAACGCTGCGAAATCCAGACGCTCGCGGAACAACTCGCCGTTGACATACGGGAAGTTCGCCAGTGTCTCGTCTAAATACGTCTGCCTGTCTTCTTTTGGCGTGTCCAGTACGCGGAACAGTTCTTCGAGAGCGCGTCCAAGGTCGGAACCATCCGCCGCAGTTCGGTTTTCAATGTAGAGGCGGAATTCGTCCTGCTCGAAGATCCCTGTCCACTGCGCGAACAGACAAAACAGCACACGAACCAAGAATCGTTCTAGATAATGTCCGCGATATCCTCCACCCTCCAATGCGCGATGCAGATTTCCCAGGATACTAACAGCCTTGATGTTGATGGGGTCGGGGTCGGCAAAATGATGCTGCTTGTAGCCGGGAATAAAGGCGAAGGCGTGGATGTACCGGTGCAATTCCGACAACGGAAAATCAATCGTTTCGACACGGCGTCCGGCAAACAGAGGCAAATCCAGTTGCTCGTCTGGCTCAAGGTCGTGCAGCGCGATCCGCTGAAAATCGGAAACGAGCACATAACGGGGTACTTCATCCTGCCGCCCATCGTTAATCAAGTCCTGAATGTAGGCGAATGCCTGAGAATCGGCTTTGTCGAGGCTTTCGCCACGGCTTTTGTGCTCGACCAGCAGCATGTTTTTCCAGAACAGGTCGATGAAGCCGTACCTGCCCGTCTCGCGCTTGACCCGCTCCTCGAAACTGGCGAGTGCGCGGCGATTCATGCCGAAAACGTCGAAAAACTGGTTCCAGAATGTCTGCTTGTCCGCGCGTTCACTGCTTGCATCCCGCCATTCGGCGGAGAAAACATGAGCACGCTGCCGGATTTCATTCCAGGAAAGTTTGGGCATTCAGCAAATTATAGTCATAGAGCATTCGATAGCACCCGATGGCGTCGGCGGTACTCTTCCGACCGCGAACGCGCCGGAATAGGTTACCTTAGAAATAGGTTGATTTGTTCATGTTGAGAGCGATTTCCACGCACATTTTTTTGAAGCACCGCCTGCACGCCGGGCATTTGGACACCTTGACCAAGGCTGGGGCCGAAGCCATCGAAATCTTCGCCAATCGGCGGCATTTCGACTACACCAACCGTGCGCAGGTGAAGGAAATCGGCGAATGGTTTCGCGCCAATCCCACCCCGGCATGGGCGCTGCACGCCCCGCTGCGGGCGGAGAGCGAATCGGACAGTGAGCGCAGTTCCGCGCCCTCCATCAACGTGGTGCATGTGGAAAAATCCCGGCGCATCGACTCTATGGACGAGGTGAAACGCGCTCTGGAAGCGGCCGAGCAGGTCCCTTTTTCGCATCTCATTCTGCATCTGGGCGAACGCGGCGACACATGGAGTCCGCGCACCCTGGAACACGCGATGACGGCGGTCGAACATCTGCGCGCCTTTGCGCGTCCGCTGGGAGTGCAAATTCTGCTGGAAAATCTAGAGAAGAATGAAGTCGCCGAGCCGCAGAACCTGATGGAGATTCTTTCCGTCGGACATTTTGACGACATCGGCATCTGCCTCGACGTCGGCCATGCGCATCTGGGCGACGGCATTCTTCCCGCCATCGATACCATGGGTCCGCGCATTCGGTCGGTCCATGTTCACGACAACCTCGGCGATAAGGACGCGCATCTATGGCCAGGGGATGGCACGATCGCGTGGCCGGAAACGATGCAGGCCCTCGGCGCGCTGGCGAAGCCGCCCGCCACGGTATTGGAGATTCATCCCACGCTGGAAAATCCTGAAGGAACCCTGTCCGACCGATTCCAGCGTGCATGGGAGTTTCTCGATACTGCGGGTTCGGCAGGCGGGAGTGCAGGGCGGGAATAAGCAATCGTCTCCCAGCATCTCCCCGCCGATGTAGATTTGATTGGTATGGATGAAACCACTCCCAGCACGCCCAGCGCACCTCCCGTAACCACGATTGCCCGCCTCGGTCAGCATGAAGGTCAAACCGTCATCCTGCGCGGATGGCTCTACAACCTGCGCGAAAGCGGCAAGCTGTTGTTTCCCATCTTCCGCGACGGCTCCGGCACGGTGCAGGGCGTTGTGCCCAAGTCCGCCGTGTCGCCGGAAATGTTTGACCGCATCAAGACGCTTACCCAGGAGTCGAGCGTCATCGTGCGCGGCAAGGTCCGTGCGGACAAACGCGCCCCCGGCGGCTTTGAGCTCGATGTCGAAGACCTGGAAGTGATCCATCGCGTGGCCGACGATGGTCCTTTCCCAATTTCGCTGAAAGAGCATGGCGTCGATTTCCTGATGGAACATCGTCATCTCTGGATTCGCACGCCGCGTCAGGCCGCGATCCTGCGAATCCGCGCCGAGATCATGCGCGCGGCGCAGGAGTATTTCGACACCCACGGATTTGTCCGCACCGATCCGCCGATTCTGACGCCCGCCGCCTGCGAAGGCACCAGCACCCTGTTTCCCGTGAATTATTTTGGCGACGAAGCCTACTTAACGCAAAGCGGCCAGTTGTACATGGAAAGCACCGCCATGGCGCTGGGCAAGGTCTACTCGTTCGGGCCCACTTTTCGCGCCGAGAAATCGAAAACACGTCGCCACCTCACCGAATTTTGGATGATCGAACCCGAGGTCGCCTACGCCGGGCTCGACGACATCATGGTGCTGGCGGAGGAATTTCTCAGCCACATCGTGCTGCGCGTGCTGGCCAATCGCGCCGCGGACTTGAAGGTGCTTGGACGCGACACGTCCAAGCTGGAAGCCATCCGGCCTCCGTTTCCCCGCGTCAGCTACGACGAGGCCGCGAAGTTGCTGGAAGAAGCCTTCGCAGCCGGCAAGCTAGAGCAGAAGTTTCAGTATGGGACGGACTTTGGCTCTCCGGATGAGACCTATATCTCCTCGCAATTCGATCGCCCGGTCATGATCCATCGCTACCCCGCGGACATCAAGGCGTTCTACATGGACCCCGATCCTGACAACGGAAAATTCGCGCTCTGCGTGGACGTGCTGGCGCCGGAGGGCTATGGCGAGATCATTGGCGGCTCGCAACGCATCTCTTCTTATGAACTGCTGAAGCAGCGGATTGAAGATCACGGCCTGCCGTTGGCCCCGTTTCAGTGGTATCTCGATCTGCGCCGGTATGGTTCCGTGCCCCACGCGGGGTTTGGCATGGGCATCGAGCGCGCCGTGGCCTGGATCTGCGGACTGGACCATGTTCGCGAAACGATTCCCTTCGCCCGCACCTTGAACCGCATCTATCCGTAGTCGTCAGCGAAGACCGGAAGGCAACGTCGCATCGTCCCCAGTCT
>JAJZIF010000249.1 GCA_021810735.1 Acidobacteriota bacterium | reverse complement strand
GGTCAGGCGGAATCGAGATCAAGATATGCACGTGGTCGAGCATCAGATGGCCTTCCTCTATCCGGCTCTCCTTTTGCTCTGCCAATCGCTTGAACACCTCCCTCAAATGCGGCCAGGCCTCGGGATGCTACCCTGAAACGGCAATGCGTGCCGTAGTACAACGCGTCTCGATGGCTTCCGTTACGATCGAGGGACGGGTGGTTAGCGAAATCGGGCCAGGCCTGCTGGTGCTGCTGGGTGTTGCTGCGAACGATACCGTAGCCGACGCAGACTACCTCGCCGGGAAGATCGCCGGGCTGCGCATCTTTGAGGACGCCGACGGCAAGATGAACCGGAGCCTAGCGGATGTCGGCGGGGCGGTGCTCGCCGTTTCGCAATTTACCCTCTACGGCGACGTCCGTCGCGGCAAGAGGCCCTCCTTCGACGCCGCCGCCCGCTCCGAGCTCGCCCATGAGCTATACGAAGACTTCGTCGCGCAGATTCGCCAGCGCGGACTGTGCTGCCAGACCGGCCAGTTCCAGGCCATGATGTCGGTATCCCTGGTGAACCAGGGGCCGGTAACCATACTGTTGGATACCTCAAAGTTGTTTTAGTTGATCGTGCTGACGAGGCAGGGCGCCGTGTGGCGGACCAATGTATTGTGCCCAAGACCCCTCGCACCGCCCAATGGCAGTACTTCTCCCGCAGCGTTGCGACGATCGATTTCGGACGTCATCTATTGCGGGACTCACGGCGAATCAACAGCCAGCGAAAAGAACGTGACCCATCTCAGGTCAGATCATGCCCGGCAACGCCAACCCGCCGCGATCAGCTGAATTAGCATATCGCCCACTCGCAGGGGGAGTTGAAGCCTTTCGAGATAACTTCGCAGAGCTTTCCTAAGGCCACGTCTTATGCTGCGCGCGAAGGCGCGAAGCAGCATTCAACCACAAAAGGGCATTAGCTCCGCCGTCGAAATGAAGTGGCAGGTACCACCAATATGGGCGCGAGCATGACCGGTCTCTGCTTGGCTCCGGTCAAATATGTCGTTCATTTTCTTTACCGTGCATTCCAAGATGATCGCGAGAAGATTGCACATCTCAACTGTTATTTATCTATCTAATATCCACACCTTAACTTTTTTCTTGACAAATCTTCGAGCCTACGGGTAGGATGTGCTCGTCTTTCAAACACAACTTTATTGTTTCGGCATCGGGCAGCACGAACGTTAATTACCTAGATGAGTAAGTTCCAATAGGTAATTTATCCCGGGCCGATTGTCCTTCACGTTCTCACTAGGAGGCTCGCATGAAACGCTCTTCTCCGCTCTGAAGATCCCCTCTGCCTATTCTCGGTCATTGCGCTAGATAGTTGGCGTCACACCGGTTCGCTGATCATGCTCGCTCGAACATTGTGACGAACTCAGAGGGCCTCGTGTGCCCCAAAAACCGCCGCGCTCTTTTGTGGGCGCAGTTCCAATTTCAGGAGGTAATAAGGTGACGCATATGCCAGACCGTTCAAATCCAGTCAACAATCAAAAGCACGGTGCGCGCCACGCTACTCAAGTGTTTCTGATCACACTTGCCGTCTGCTTCTTCGCGACGTTCACCGCACACGCACTGTTCGCTCAGGTTGGCGGTGACGGTTCGATTCAAGGGCGCGTAGAAGATCCAACGGGCGCGGTGATTCCAAACGCGACTGTGACCGCAACCAACGATGGTACCGGGGTCGCGAATCTCCGCAAGGCAACCGCCAGCGGTAACTATGTAATATCTCCTCTCCCTCCGGGCCATTACACCGTCCAGGTGACGGCAAAAGGCTTCGCGACGTTAGTGCAGCAGAACATCACGGTGACCGCGACGCAAACGACGGCGCTTGACCTCCATCTGAAGGTGGGCGCGGCATCGCAGACGGTCATGGTTTCCGCCGCGCCGCCAATGTTGGACAGGACCGACGGCACCATTAGCGACACGATGAGTCACAATCAGTATGCTGCGCTGCCTCTTTCCATGGGCGGGCAGCAACGTGACCCCACTGCTTTTATCTCTCTGATGCCAGGAGTATCCGGGGGTGGGCGATCAGGCGTAAGTAACGGGCAAGGCTCATCCAGTGGCTTGAGCGCAGGACAGTCGGCCACTCTTTACATGGATGGCATCCCGGAGGAAACAGCGTCGCAGGGCGACAACCGCAGTGTCAATCTGTCAGTTTCTGTCGATGCGGTTAATCAGTTCCAGGTGATCACCAGCACTGCTCCGGTAGAATTTAGCGGCTTGGGCTCGCAGAACTACGTCATCAAGTCCGGCACCGACCAATTTCATGGCTCAGTCTACGACTACGTTCGCAATACCGCGTTCGACAGCTGGGGTTTCTTCAACAAAGGACTGACTACAAAAACGGCGACAGGCGCAATTGTTCCCGCTCCTAAAACTCCGGAGCATCAGAATGAATTTGGCGCCACGTTCGGCGGGCCGATTGTCCGCCACAAGATTTTCTTCTTTACCTCTTATGACAGGTTCCACTACACCACCAAGTTTGGCGCAGATCTGGTCACTATTCCCACGACTGCCGAACAAGCAGGCGACTTTTCGGGCTATCCGGAACCGATCTACGACCCGACGACGCGGAGCGCTTGTACGGCGGCAAACGGCGGAACGCCCTGTGCATACCAGTTTGAGGGCATGAAGAATAATGTCCTGACCCCGAACGTTATCCCCAGCTCGGAGATCTCGCCTATGGCCAAATACATGCAGAAGTTCCTGCCTTCTCCGACAAACAGTAGCTCATCAAATAACTTCCTCTATGCCGCGCCTGAAGGAGCGGCCAACTGGGAGTTTACGGGTCGCGTTGACGCCAATATCTCGCCCAAGCAGCGGCTCTCGTTTATCGTGAATTCCGGCCGTCGCGGATTTATCGGTCTGGATTACGGCTCTCACTCAGTTCTGCCGCCTCCCTATACCAACGCTTTTAGTGTTCCGGAAACGACAACGACGGGCATTGTGGAGGATACCTACACTCTGACGCCCCGGCTCGTCAATCAGTTGAAGTATGCCTACATTCGATTCGTGGGTTCGCCTGTCAACCCATGGTATGGAATCACGCAGTACGAGGCCGGCAGTAGTTCTGGGGTGGGCATTGGCGGTCTTCCCCCGGGACAGGCATCGGACACTTTTCCGAATGTAAGTTTCTCCGGAGGTATCGATGCTCCGTTGACGTGGACTTCGCGAAACGGATACACGCAGGCACAGAACACCTATGACCTGCTCGATAACCTGCAATGGTCCCGCGGCCGGCATACCATCACCTTCGGCGGCATCTATGAATGGATTAACAACAACGGATCAAACTTCAATACTGCAACCTCACCGCTTAATCTGAGCGAGAGCAACGCTACCACATCCGGATACACCAGCGGCGGCACGCTGAACACAGGAGTAACCGGCGCTCCGTATGCGAGCTTTCTGATCGGAGCGGTGAATTCGTCGGGTATCACTATTCAGCCGTTCTCGACACTGGGCATGCGATGGAGGGTCTTTGCCCCATACGCACAGGATAACTACCGTGTAAGTTCGAAGCTGGCACTGAATTATGGACTGCGTTGGGACTTCGATTCCCCCTATCACGAAGTACAGAACCGCTTTTCATTCATGAATCCACTCCTGATCAATCCCGCTACGGGTACGCTGGGAGCCATGCAGTTCGCGGGCAGTGGCCCCGATAGCTGTAACTGCAGAACCCCTATCCATTACTACCTTGGAAATGCCGCACCCCGAGTAGGCTTTGCCTATTCCATCAATGGAAAGACTGTGGTGCGCGGCGGCTTTGGCATCAACTACTCGCATCAGGGCGGTGTGGGTGGACGCGAAAATATCCAGAACGCTACGGGGCAAGCTGGTTTCGATGCGTCTACTTCGTTCGCAAACTCGAATGCGGGAGGGACGCCTGCCTTCTACCTGAATTCGAATTTGGGGCCGCTGAGCAATACGTCGATTCCATCCTACAGTACGACTCCGGATATCAGTCCAACGGTGCAGAGCGGAGTCTATATCAATGCGCAAGGCCAAGCGGTTACCGCGAGCGGCGTCACATATGGGGACCCTCGTATCGGTGGACGCCCGCCATACTCGGAGACCTGGAATTTCGGGGTTCAACGTGCGCTCACGAACCAGGTAACCCTCTCGCTTAATTACGTGGCCAGCGAGTCCCATTTCCTGCCGGGCAATCTCGGCCTGCGTGGCTACTGGAAGAACCAGCTCAATCCCAAGTACCTGGTACTCGGTGCCTTGCTGAAGGATTACCCCAATGATGTTGACACCAAAAGTGGCACGGGTGAGACCTACCTGCAGGAAGCCCAGGCAATCCTTCCGGGCATACAACTTCCATTCGCGAATTTCGGTGGTAAGCAAGCCACCATCGAGCAGATGTTGCTGCCGTTCCCCCAGTACGGAGGGATCACCGACGCGTGGGGCGACGTGGCTAACTCAAACTACAACTCATTGCAGTTTACGGTTGCGCAAAGGATGACACACGGCTTGACTTTCAACTTCAACTACACCTGGAGCAAGGAGATTGATAATACGGGTGATATTCGTACCGGCTATGCGATCCCTGCCGGCCTGCTTGCAACCGGCAAAGCTTGGAAGCAGGATCAAATCGATCGCGCACAAGAGGGAGCGCCACAAGACTGGAACTTCTATGGCGTTTACGACCTGCCTTTCGGCAAGGGTAAGTTGGGAAGCAATAGCCGGGCTGTACGCTGGGTGGCGGGCGGCTGGTCACTTTCCTGGATTGCGAACTACTCCGGTGGAAGCCCACTTGAGATCACGGCGAGCGGATGCACGGCAGTCGGCCAAGGTACCTGCTTTCCGAACTACAACCCGGCGTTCACCGGAAGTGTTCGTGAAAACGGGCACTGGGGCCATGGTGTGACCCATGCAAACGCCAATTCAATTCACTTTCTCCAGGCCAGCGCATTTACTGTTCCCAACAGTCAAACTCAGTATCAAATCGGGGACGTATCGCGCACCGCTCCTTACGGCCTGTTTGGTCCGGGCGGATACAACATTAATGCTGGCGTGAACCGGACGTTCCCGATCACGGAGCGAGTGAACTTCGTCTTTAATGCAGAGTCGTTCAACGTCACCAATACTGTGCATTTCAGTGGAATCAATACCAATATGACAAGCAGCAGCTTCGGTACGGTGAGCAGACAGGGCAATTCTCCAAGAGATTGGCAGTTCTCTGGACGGATTAACTTCTAACTTCTTTTCCTCATAGGGCCGGAGCCTGCAAGTAAGGCTCCGGGCGATACAAGGAAAAACAATAGACGAATGGCCGCCTCTGTGCGTGTGTGAAGTAACATCGTGCAGGGATGCGGCCAGTCGTCTTTTGCAGCGTTTCTTCGATATGCTAAGGTGCCGAATGTGAGCTTCCCATTGAACCGTCGCGAATTTCTTGCCATGACTTCCGCATCCGCGGTTGCCACAATGATGGCATCGCCAAATCCTCCAGCAGAGGCGCAGGAAAGCTCTTCCTCTTCTCAGGCCGCTCCCGAAACACGCTGGCAGCGCCTGGCGGAGCAGAAGTTCCAGTTATCCAGGAATATCACCTGGATGACCCATGAGCCGCTTTACTTTATACGGCGCCGCGGTGGCGATCACTTTGTGGACGAGGCCGAGATCTACGAGCAAATGTATGAACCGGAAAATATCCGGCGCATGGCTGCTGCCGGTGTGCGTTATGCTCTCATCCACTTTTACAAGGGTTTTGGACTTCAATATGAAAGTGACCAGATCGAGAAAACTCGCCGCGCCGCTGAACTGATGCATAAGCTCGGCATGAAAGTTGGCCTCTACTTTGCCGGAACGATGTTTATCGAAACCATGTACCGCGAGGTGCCTGACGCCAAGATCTGGGAGCAGCGCGACCAGTATGACCGGTGGGTCTCCTATGGCTCACAGACCTACCGCCATTACGCCTGCCCCAATGAGCCAGCCTACCGCGAATATTTGAAACCGATCCTGAAAATCGGAGTTGAGGAAGTAAAAGCCGACGAAATCGCTTTCGACAATCTGATGCTGCAGGCGGAACCAAAGTCGTGCCGGTGCTGGCGCTGCCAGCGAGCCTTCCGCGACATGTTGCGGCGCCGCTACCCTGCGAAGGAGCTGGTAATGCGCCGTTTC
>JAJZIF010000248.1 GCA_021810735.1 Acidobacteriota bacterium | reverse complement strand
AGCTTCTTCCCCGGAATCACCGACAGATCAATCACACAAGTCTCACCGTTCTCAATCTGCCCCCATCGCGTCCGCTGATAGGCCCGCAATGCCTCTCGATCCGTCTCACGCTTGAGCGCCGTCATCAGGAACAACATCAGCGGGCGCCAGGTTGTCTGTAACCTCGCGCGTTCCCCGTGCCATGCACTGACTCGAATTGCCCGATGATATTCGCGACAATCCACCAGATCCCTCTTGCCAAGTTGATGAGCCCAGGCCTGCACAATGCGACTGTTATCCGCGTCTTCGCCGGGAGACGTTCCGGGCTCTTGCCCGATAAACCAGTACGGGGCTGCCCAGTTTCCAAATCCGAAAAACCTCGCAGCCATTTCATCGGCAAGCTCGGTCATATCATTGGGCGGCACATCCACTGAGAATGCAGCGGGACTGGGAGACGGCGGATGCACCCCTCTTGCAGCGCCGTCGAAACCATTGGGACCATGCGAATCGGTCTCTGGCTTTTGTTCGAGCAATTGTTGCAACCGCTCTGCGGCCAACCGATCCAACTCACGCGCCTGCTTGGCGGTCTTCAGCCTCCAGCGAATCATCGTACCCCGTCAAAGAACTTTCGCAGAATCCGTCCTACCGTCTCCGGCTGCTCCCACGGCGCAAAATGCCCCGCATCCGGAATCTCATGAAACTCCGCCTGTCCGCCGCCCGAGCGAATTGTATCTACCAGCAGCCGCAAATCTGCAATCGGAACGCCGCCATCCTCGCCGGCCGCAATCACGCAGCTTGGCACGCGAATCGTCTTCGCCGTTTCCACTGAATCCGGCCGTGCCGCCAGTCCCTGCTGAATCGCTGCCAGAGCCTCAGGCCGAACCGTTTGCATCATCTCGCGCGCCTCGCCCACTTTTTGCGGCCAGCGGCTGCGCGTCGTCGCGCCAATCAGCGTCGTCAGCATTGCCTCAATGAACTCCCCGCTGCCGCGTTCTCTTATCTTCGCGATATTCGCCTGCCGTGTCGCCCGCGCCTGCTCCGTATCGGCTTGCGGCTTGCTTCCCGAAAATGCCAGCGCCTTCACCCGCTGCGGGCACCGCCGCCAAAGCTCATACAGCGTATAGCCGCCCACCGAGCACCCGGCAAACATCGCCCGTTCCACCCCGGCGACATCCAGCAGCCGCTCGATATCCGCGCCCAGCTTTTCCATTGTGATCGGACCCTCACCAGCCTCCGACTGCCCATGCCCGCGCAAATCCGGCATCAGCACCCGGAATCGCACCGATAGCATCCCGGCCAGCGGCAGCCAGAACCGGTGATTCACCGGCGTGGGATGCAGCAGCACCAGCGGCGCACCACCGCCCTGCTCGTCGTAAAACAGCTCGGCATCCCCTGACCGGTACTTCATTCCTTACGCGCCTCCGCTTGGCGGATTCGATGCATTCCCCGAGCCGCTCTGCCCCGCCTGGTACGGATTCGGCGGATACGGCGTCACCGGCGGCAAAGCCAGCGGCTCCTCCGGCATCACGATCCAGAAAATCACGTACGCCAAGAGCCCCATCCCGCCGCCAAACACCGTCAGCAGCACCGTAATCACGCGCACCCAGGTCACATCCCACACGTACGCGTTGGCCAGCCCCTGGCACACGCCGGCCACCATCCGGCCCTGCCTGGGACGAATCAGCCTCGCTGTCGTCACGTATGCAGCCGGCGTCGGCGCGTACACCGGCGCCCCGCACACCGGGCAAAATCTCGCTTCAGGACTCAGTTCTCTTCCGCAGCTGCGGCAGTAAATCGCCATGGGACCCTCTTTCCGTTCCGGCCTCTTGCCACAAGCCCCTCATAGCTGTGTCTCATACGCGGACCGACAACCAAAACCTGTCGCATGAGACCCGCCATCACAGCAGGGCTCAGACTGTCCGCACTCCATGAAACTCACCTGTAAGGCAGCTTTTCAGCATAAGCCGAAATCGCCTTCGCCGGAATCCCGTCCGGCACAAATAGATACGATGCAGGGCCCGCCCTGGTTCCACTTCGGGTTCCCTCTAACCAATTACCCATGCCACGTATACGGTGAACGCATGTACCGCCGAGCCTTGTCCGCTTCCACCGTATCCCCGCGCACGGCGATCACTTCCCGGTACATCGCTGCCGCTCGTCCATGCTCACCGGCCAGATCCAGCGTTTCACCCGCCGCCAGCAGGCAACGCTGCTTCAGCTCCGGGCTGGTCGTCGGCTGTTCTGCACCCTCCTCGTAGGCCTGCACCGCCTGGGCAAAGTGTCTCTGCCCCTTCAGCGCCTCGCCCAGCCCAAAATCCGCCAGCTCCACATGCGCATTCTCAAAGAATCCCGGCTTCTTCGCCTCTTCCAGCGTGTGTTCGTAGGCATATACCGCCGTCATGCCCAGCCCCTTGTCCTTTTCCAGATTTGCAATCTCCAGGCTGAACAGGTAATCGTGCGGATACTCCTTCGAGAGTTGCTTCGCGATCTGGATCGCCTCCCCGTACTTCGCCTGGCGACGCAAAAACAGCATGATCGCCGTCCGCGACTCGACCGAAGTAATCACTCCGTGCTCGGCCGCATCCCACAGCAGCGCCATTCCCTCCGACTTCGACCCGTGAATCCCCATAATCCCAATCAGCAGCTTGAACTCCCAAGGCAGCGCGCCCACCACGTAGTCATACACGCCGACCACCATCTTGGCGTCCACGTAGTTCGGATCCTTATTGAGCACCGCCGCACTGTTGCTGCGCGCCCGCAGCGCCAGCCGGAACGCCTTCCCATACCCGCGCTCCGCCATCGCGATGTACGTCGCATCCAGTGCCTCGGCCCAGCCCTTCGCAAACAGCGCATCCACATCGTTGCCGTTCGACTTCAGCCGCGCATTCGCTTCATCGATCGCCTGCTGCGCGAGCCCCTCAATCTGCTCGCTCACCGCCGCGTCAGCAGCCACCGCATGACGCCCCGTCAGGAACCCATCCGTCGCATAAAACGTCGTATCCAGCAAATCCAGCTGGTTCAATTCGGCAAACACCCGCACGTTCAGCAGATAATCCGTTGCCAGCGGATTCCCAGGCTGCTCCCTCCGCACCCGGTCAAAGATACCCAGCGCACAGGCGTAGTCCATATTGTCAAAGCAGGTAAACCCCGCCTGCACCTGCGGCGTCCGGTTCAGCGCAGCCGTATTCACCACTTCGGCCCTTGAACACGGCACTTCCATCGCCCAAATCGCCATCGCGAGGCTCGGTATCAAAACAAGACGCAGTACCAAAAAAGAATTAAGAAATCGCAAGAACATGCCGATATGGGAAGTGTAGTCGCTCTGGAGCCTCTCCTACTTGCCAGGTTTCAGGGAGTCACAGCCGTCATCGGCAACCGCCCCGCAGCCCGGAGAAAGGTCCATACCTGGAGCCCGGGAAGGGATGCTCGCCTCGAGCCTGGATAGGGTCGCACCCGAAGTCCAGGAAAAGGCAACAGCCCGTAGCCCGGAGAAGGCTCCACGCCCGCAGCCCGGGGAGGGTCCAAAATACTTCGGAATAAAGTGAGCCAGCGCCACACCGCGCTGGCCCACCGGCTGTATCTCTTCGGTAATCGCTTCCCTCAAGAATTCATGCTCGCCTTCACTCTACCTCAGCGTCACAATAGGCTATGACCCGAAAAGAAGTGCTCGCGCTGCTCGTGCTGCACGCCCGAAACAACGGGTTCCTCTTTCGCCGCTGGTACAAGTCCAGAATTCACACCCCTTGGCAGGACTTCGAAACCGCCATCGATACCCTCTCCAGCGACCACCGCTACTACGCCCTGCTCTTCTCGCACGACTTCGCCCAGTGCTTCTGGAAACAGGGTTCGCAAATTACCTTCGTCGTCCCCACTGTCGAATACAAACGCCCCAGCAAAGGCGGCAAAATCATTACCGTCCGTCGCAAGGCCTTCACCCGCCGCACCACCAAACCCGACGCCTGGCTCTATCACCTCCGCGAAATGGCTGCATCGGAGGACCCGCTCCGCTACATCCGCCGCTTTCTTGTCACCCGTGAAGAACTCGAAGCGTGGAACAGAACCAACCCGAATCGCGGCGTCAAAGGTCAGTCCCAGTCACCCTCCCCAGTCCGGACCATATCCCCGCCCTCTTCCGCAGAAGAAGACCAGGAAGCCGACGAACAGGACCTATAGTCCCTGTCTCATCCCGCTCCCCGATCCGGCTCTCAATGCCCCGACCCGTCTGAGGCCAACGCCGTTTCCCCATCCACCTCCACATCCGTCAAGGTTTGCCGGCTGGCCTGGTAGGCTGAGGCCGCCTGCTTCAGCTCAGTATCGGCTTCGGCGAGCGTAATGTTATGCGGCACCGGCGTGAATCCCCACCGCGTTTCCTTCTCCCGCTTGCTCACGTTGCTGAACAGCAGAATCCGCCCATGCACATTCACAGCCACCAGATCCGTCTTCCAGTGCGTGGGGCTTACCTGCGTACGGTGAATCCGGAACGTCCCGCCCGGATCCACATATCCCAGGATTCCGAATCCAAACTCGATCTTGTGCGCCAGCAGTCCGTCCATGGACACCATGCGCTTCAGCCGCTGATTCACCACAATCTGCCCTGAAAGCCCGTACATGATCCGATCCAGATACCCGCTCGGCGAAAACTGCGGGTTCGGACCAAACTTGAGCACCACGTGATCACCGGTCGTCGCGCCCACATAGTGAAACACATACGCCTTCGGCATCAGCGCCATGATCTGACCCAGCCGCGCCTCGTCGCTCGCGTGTTCCTGCTCCTTCTTCTGGATTTCCCCCGGGTCGCTCAACAGGCTCGCCAGTCGTTCCTTCTCCTGCGTCGCCTGTGCGCCTTCCAGCGGCTTGCCGTCGCGCGCCAATATCTCGTACACCGGCCCGTCCGGCGTATCGATCTGTTCACGCAAAACGTTTTTGCTGCCCGTCACCACGTGGCTGCGATATTCCCAGAAGCTGTGGTCCTTCCAGTCGTGCAGCTCGTTGTAGATCACGTCTTTCATCAGCCGCCCGGCGCTCTCGGACGCGGCTTTTACCTCTGTTTCCACCGGTTTCTGCTGAGTTTTCCGTACCGGAGGTGCCTTTTGCCCGTAACCGCTGCCGTCGGCAACCAACGCCAGCAGAACAAGCACCGTGGCTATACGCATGCATCGCTCCTTGCCAACCAACACTACTCTCACGATGCGGCGCTCAGATTACGGCATTCTGAAGACTCTCTGAAGATTCCGTCATAATTCACCCGGAATCCAACGATACACTGGTTCTGTATGCTCGACGAAACTGCTTTCCGCAATCATGCCGACCGGTCTCTCGAAGCCCTGAAAAAGGCCCTTCTGGCTGCCGAAGAGGACGGCGGATTCGAAGTCGAAGAACAAAATGGCGTGCTCAACGTCCTCTTTGAAGAATCCGGCGCAAAATTCGTCATCACGCCCAACACGCCCGTTCGCCAGATCTGGATCTCAGCCCTCGCCACCAGCTTCAAGCTCGACTGGTCCGATGAAGCCGGCGACTTTATCCTGCCCAGGGATGGTACGCTGCTTCAGCCCCTCGTCGAGCGCCTGATCCAGCAGCAACTCGCCAGCGAATAACCGGGCCTCCACGAATCCCGTAAAAGGAATGCTCCATGGCCCAGGTCAAAATCTTCGGACTGAAAACTCAACTCGAGCCCATCCGCAAGGAGCTTTCCGACGCCATTCATAGCGCCGTGGTAGAAGCCCTCGCCTACCCGCGGGAGAAGCGCTTTCATCGCTTCATTGGCCTCAGTCAGGACGACTTCCTCTATCCGCCCGACCGCTCCAATCGCTATCTCATCCTCGAAATCAGCCTCTTTGAAGGCCGCTCTGTCAAAGCCAAAAAGTCCCTCATCCGCGCACTTTACCGGTATATTGGCGACGCAACCGGCATCACGCCCAACGACATCGAGATCACCCTCTTCGAAACTCCGCGCCACAACTGGGGAATCCGCGGAGTCCCTGGCGACGAACTCAACTTGAACTATAAAGTAAGTGTCTAAGCAGCTCGCCCGGTCCAACAACGCGTGACCTCACCCACTCCATCGCCGCGCGCCACGCTCTCCGTGGCCATGATCGCCTTCAACGAGGAAGCTAACCTTCCCCGCACCCTCGAAAGCGTCCGCTTCGCCGATGAAATCATCATCGTCGACTCCGGCTCCCACGATC
>JAJZIF010000003.1 GCA_021810735.1 Acidobacteriota bacterium | reverse complement strand
CGCCCCTAAATCTGCTTCGTTAGCACGACAACGGCGCAATAAAAGCCGAGCATCTCTATAACTCGTCGTTCTTCAGAGGTTCCCAAGACAACCATCGGCGGCATTTCCGTCAACACGGGTCAAACCGTCACCGAGAACGTGACGCTCTCCATTGGGAGTGCCTCGCAAACCATTACCGTGCAGGCCGGAGCACTGCACCTCCAGACGCAAACCAACGAACTGAGTACGCTCATGACCGGCAAGCAGGTCTCGCAGCTTTCAACCAACGGTCGCAACGTTACGGCGCTGGCTGCGCTCGGCCTCGGCGTCTCCAACAACCTGCCTGCGTTCAGCGGCGTCAATGCACTCACATCCGCCAACGGCATTAGCTTCAACGGCACGCGGGCGTCGCACAATATCTACCTGCTTGACGGTGGCGAGCTCAATGATCGTGGATGCGGCGGTTGCTTCAGTTCACTGCCCTCCATCGATGCGCTCTCGGAATTCCGCACTCTCGACAGCAACTACCCACCCTACTATGGCCTTGGTTCCGGCGGCGTCATCATGATGGTCATCAAGTCTGGTACCCGCAAATATCACGGTGAACTTTACGAGTTCAACCAGAACCAGGCTTACGACGCAAACAATTACTTTACCAATCTTGCTCATCAGGCCCGCCCAGAGTTCAAGCTGAATGAACCCGGCGGCAATATCGGCGGCCCGCTCTATATCCCTCACGTCTACAATACCAATCGCACAAAGACGTTCTTCTTCGTCAATGAGGAGTGGAGGAGACTCATTCAGGGAAGCACGCCATCCATCGTAAATACCATTGCTGCCGGCAATTTCCCCACGCTAGGGCAGCCCCTGAATTACAACGTTCCTGCTGGCGGCGCTACGCCGATCGTTCCGATCACAAGTGATCCAGCGAAGATGCGGCTATACGCGTCTGACGGCCTCACAATGGGTAAGCCATTCCCCAACAATGTGATTCCGGCAAACCTGATTGATCAGAATGCCGTTCGCGAAGTCAATGCAGGAACCTTTCCCAGGCCAAACTACGGAAATGCTCAGTACATTTCTTCCATCCCTACGGTCGACAATGTACATGAAGATGTAGTTCGAATCGATGAGACGATTAACTCCAAATTACAGCTGATGGGACATTTCCTCCACGATGGGGTGAGCGAGACTTTTTATCCACCTCTGTGGGGCGACAGTTCGTATCCCACCGTCGGCACGCAGATGAAGAATCCCTCTTACTCGGCGGTCATCAGCCTTACACAGACAATCAACCCTAACCTGCTGAACGTTACCGCCTTCGATTACAGCGGCAATAAGATCACACTCGATCCGGTCAACGGACCGGGGGGATCCTTTGTCCAGCCGAACGGCTGGACCGCGAAAACTTTCTTTCCCCTTGCGGATAACTTCGATAGCCGGCTTCCAGAAATTGACCTCCAGGGATCCCCTCTCAATGTCAACTGGAGTTCGTCGTACTTCCCATGGAAAAACGGCTACGAAGGCTATGAGCTGCGTGACGATCTGTCCTGGAACAAAGGCCGTCACGAATGGAGGTTTGGGTTCAGCATCTTCCATTTCTATAAGAATCAACAACTGCAGGCCAACACGCAGGGAACCGCGGTCTTCAACTCCAGCCAGTTTTCCGGCGATTCCTACATCAACTTCCTGCTGGGCGATGCAAGCAGCTTCACGCAGTTGCAATACCTTGCAGGAAAACACTGGGTAAGCAATAACTATAGCGGCTACGTCAACGATGACTGGCGTATCACGAATGACCTCACGCTCAATCTCGGCTTGCGATATGATGCCATGCCTCACACGGCAGAGCGGTACGATCAGTTCGCCAATTTTGTACCCGCGGATTACAGCTATCTACGCGGATATCCTCTCAATTCTGACGGCACCCTCAACTCCAACTTCCTCACGCAATACAACGGGGAGCCCTTCTACCTCAACGGCATGAAAGAGGCAGGCGTCAACGGCTTCCCCAGGGGCGGCGTGAAGAACGATTTCAACACTCTCGAGCCGCGACTGGGATTCGCATATGATTGGCTCGGAAAAGGCAGAAGCGTCATTCGCGGCGGATTCGGAATCTTCTATGAACGCATCCAGGGCAACGACGTCTATGGCGCAGCCCTGAATCCACCTTTTGCCTATCAGCCGTCTGCCACCAACGTTTACTTCTCCAACCCAAGTACGAGCGCCCTGACTGGGCAAACGACCACACAGCACTTTCCGTCTCAGCTGTCCAACATCTCCTATCATTACCCAAATCCGGGAACTGCTGAATACAGTCTCGGCGTCCAGCACCGATTCGCCAGTTCCGTCATTGGCGTCGTCCAGTATGCAGGGTCAGATGGATGGGACCAGAGCGACTCAAGAGCAATTAACACATTGCCTCTTACCAATCCCCAGGATCCAACAAGCCCGTACGCGCTCCGCGAAGGCGTCGCGAACGGCACCCTGAATGCAAACCTGTACCGCATTTTTCCTGGTTACAGCGGGATCAGCCAGGACGAAAATGAAACCAACTTCAACTACAACTCACTCCAGGTGGGTTTGCGCGCAGATAACTGGCATAATCTCACTTTGCAGGTCGCGTACACCTATTCGCATGAAATCGATGAGGTCAGTTACGACCTGAATGCTCTCTCTGATCCGTTCAACCCAAAATACGACCGCGGTTCCGGAGCGCTGGATCGCCGTCATATCTTGAACCTTACGTATATCTACGCTTTTCCATTCTTCGAGCATAGCCACCATGTTGCAGAACGCGAGGTTCTTGGTGGATGGGAGTTCTCAGGAATTACCACCGCGGAGACGGGCACGCCGCAATACATCACCTATACAGGCCCAGACACCCTGGGTCTCGGTGGTGGCACAGATAACCGTCCCAATCTCGTGAACGGCAAGGTAACCTACGTCAAGCACGGACTGCAGTGGTTCAGTCCATCTTCATTCTCAAATCCGGTCGCTCCATGGAACGGCGGAAAAAATCAAGGATGGGGCGACGCAGGAAAAGACGCTGTGGTCCTGCCTGGACTCCTGAATTTCAACTGGTCACTCTTCAAGACTTTCCGCTTCACAAGGGCCGCGCTGCCGAATCTGGAATTGAGATTTGAGGCATTCAATGTCTTTAACCACACCAACTTTACAGGCGTAGATGCCAATTCGACGGATTCAAATTTTGGTCAGGTAACTACTGCGTACCAGGCTCGAACCATGCAGTTCGGCGCCAAATTCCACTTCTGAAAGTGTCTTCTTGAATAACCTCCAGGCGTCTCCATGCATCGCAGGAGACGCCTCATTTATCCGGAAATCACTGTCCACTTTCCTCGGCTTCATGCATAGGGGGCTCGGCAGACTGCGCGCATATCACACCAGGCGGCAGTTCCAGCCGTAGCCCGAATCCCCAGTCTTGCTTGTCATCCTGAGTTCTCACCACAATCTGGTTCCACCCTTTCTGCAGATGAACTTCCGCTACGTCCAGCGGTGGATCCTGCACATTCGTTATACCCTTCACGCCTGCTGATTCCATCACTGCTGTCTGGTTCACCCAAACCGCAATACCCGCATTGTGCCGGGCACTCAGCTTCGCCGTTACTGCCTTGGGAGCATCCACCCACGTCACCGCTAGGGCTGACGCATCATCCTCCGGGAAAATCGTGTACAAATCGATCCAGCGTTTTCGCATCTGCAGATAATCGCCGCCTTTCGCGTACGTCTGCTTGCTCGTCGCCGCCAGCCACGTCACCCACGACACACGCTTGCCATCCTTGCCCGCATACGTGTTTCGCAACATCGCCGTCGTGACGGTCTGCCCGCCAATTTCCGGTGCCTGTCCTTTCGCAAAGGGTCCGGCAATATTCCACGCATCAAGCAACTCGTGCCGCACATCGATCCCGCGGGTCAACACACGATGCGCACCCCCTGCACCCATCGTCAGCGTTGCCGTGCCGCTCAGGTCGTATAGCGGATCCTGCGCCGCCTTCATCAGCGGCAGAAACGCATATATCGACTGCTTTCCTTCGGGCAACGAAAAGCTCTTATCCGCCAGGCCGGGCACATCTACAGTCAGTAAATCTCCGCTTTCTCCTGAAGGTCTCAACACGCGCACCAGCAAACCCGTGTTGTAACCCTCAATGTCGCTCGGCTGCCCATACGGCTTGTGATATCGCGGAACATCACGCGTCATCAGCCCTTCCCCAGCCTTCCGCAGCCGTACGCTCGCGCTCACATACGCATCGCTCAGCGCAAACGCCGCTGCCCGAGCCGGCTCGTTCCTGTACTCCTCAAGTTCCAATGCGACCTGCGCCTGCTTACCTTCGGCTGACGTCAACGAGGTTTGAATCTGTTGCTGACTGGCAGGACCAAATTCCTGCTCAGCCTTACTCAACAGCGTTCGCAGCTTGAAACGCAACGCAATCAACTCGTACTTCCACTCCGCGCGCACCTCGCCGGCTCCCGCCAGCGCCCGCTGCACATCGGCAATTCTGTTCAATATCTGAGGAATCAGCGCTTGAACGCGCTGCGAGCCGCGGAACGCCACACCAACCACCACCTGTTTCCGAATGGATTCCGCCGGCAACCGCACGTCCGTCGTCGCTGTCACCGGATCGTACTCATACCCCGGCACCGCCGTCGCTGACTCTGGCACCAGCCCGCCGTCCACCGTCACGCTCACCGGATGCGAGGTCACCGGCAGTTGCACCACGATCCGCCGCGCTGGTAGTTGTCCTGCATAGCTGCCCGTGGTCGGGCCAACCATGACCCGCACACCTTGAGCGCCCAGGTTCTCGTAGCGCAGCGGCGTCAGCGCGTAGGCTCCGTGCAAATACGCGGGCGATCTCCCGTCATCCTCATACATCGCGAATTTCCCGTTTGGCCCCGGATACACACGCACCACCAGCGGATTCGCGGGCTTCGCCGCCATTCGCATCTTCACCCTCTGCAAGGGCAGCGGCACACCGCCGCGCGCAAACACCGGAATCTCCCCGGCCGTCGCCAGCTCCGTATGATTCCCCGGCTCATTCACTCGCTCGCTCGTCAGCAGATTCCACCACGTCCCGTCTGGAAACCACATGTCCGTCGCGCCCAGCCACGTCTTTCCCATGCCTCGCGTAACAATCGGCGCCGCCAGCACATCCGGACCAAACTCGTATTCTTCCGGATGCGAGTACGCTTGCTCCTCCTTCGGATAATCCAGATACAGCGGCCGAGCGAGCGGCAGCGACGTCTTCCACGTCAGATAGGCTGATGTGTATATATAGGGAAATAACTTCGCCCGTAAGTCATACGCCTGTCGCGTTGCTGTTACCGCCTGCTCTCCGTAGGCCCACGGAATCCGGTAGTTCCCAAAATGATTCGTGCCATGCGTCCGGAACACCGGGCTCAGCACCCCAAACTGTACCCACCGCGTAAACAGCTCCGAGCTGGGAACCTTCAGCCGGAAGCCGCTCACATCGTTCGACCAGTAATCCGCTCCCACGTTGCCACCCGTCGCGGTAAACGGAATCTCGAACCGTAGCACTCTCCACAGCGCAGACGTGTCTCCTGAAAATGAAACCGGATAGCGCTGATCGCCCCATCCGCCCCAGCGGCTGAATGACGCACCGCGCCGTCCAGTCCCCGGCCGCTCGACATCCCAGAAGTCCATCGCATTGTCCCACGCCAGATGATTCCCGTCATCGTCCAGCCACCAGAAGTCCACTCCCTGCTTCTCCAGCGGGTCCATCAGCAGCTTGTAGTAGTTCTGCATGAACTTCTCGTTCGTGTCTTCAAACGGAATCACTTCCTTCTTCGCCGGATCGATCCCCATGGCCCGGCAAAATTCCCCGTACTGGCTGTACCACGGCCCCACGCCGCCCTGCGGATGCCAGTTCAGCGTCACATGCAGACCATGCGCATGCACCCACTTGAGCAGCGCCGTCGGATCAGGAATCAGCTTCTTGTTCCAGTCCATCGATCCCCAGTGCGGCGTCGTGTGCCAGCCCATGTCCATCACCAACACGTCCAGCGGAAACCTGTGCGCGTCATAGTCCAGCACCAGTTGTTGAAACTCGTTCTGCGTGTAGCTGTAATACCTTGACCGCCACGACCCAAGCATGAAGCGCGGCGGTATCGGAACCCGCCCGCTGATCGTCGTCAAATCCGCCAGCGCCGTGTGATATCCACCCACCCCATATCCGAAGAAATACCAGTCGTCGATCTCATCCTTCGGTCGCGCTTGCAGCCACGGATGCGCCCCATTACTCACCAGAAACGTATCGTCCCGATACAAAAACCAGCCGTCCCGCGACACTACTCCATCCGGCAGCGGCTCCGCACCGCTGCAGCCATCCAGCTTGGTCAAGGTGCCGCCCAGGTTGCCCATTTGTTTCTCACCGGGATTCCACGTCCGCCACGTCCCGTTGTCAAAGACAAACGCGACCGACAAATTCTCCGCGTTGAAGCCATCCGTCCCGCCCTTCCACGTCAGCTTCATACGCGAGGTCGTGATGCTCAGAACCCCATCCCCCCGAGAAACTTTGTACTCGGGCGGCGTCACATTGCGCTCCCACGCGAAGTACGACCGCCGGTGGATGAACTTCCCATCGCGGCTGTATTCCATCCGGATCAGCGTCGGCGTTATCACCGTAAATCGCGCATGGCCATCCACCACAACACCGCTGCGCCCGCTCGTCGCCGCCGCGGTCGCAACCGGACCCATGCACGTACCGCCTGCAAGCATCAGCGCAACAACCAATGCCCGCTTCCACAGGAATCGTGAACCATTTGCCAACCAATCCATCAGCATCCTCTCCATTCGCAACTCTTTCACGGCCGTCTCGTACTGTGCGTTCACATCCGCACCTGTCTCACTCGGCACTCGTCAATTTTCAGTGATCACAACCACCCATTTCAGGGTGCGGCCACAGACTCAACCATGTGGTTCGAATTGTCAAAAATCTAACTCCTGGCGACTCGCCTTTGCTTCACCTCCAACAGCGTCCATCTCTCATCCACTTGATCTTCCCTCGGGAATCTGATTCGCTGTTGAGTTCTGGCCTGAAAGGAAATCCACCGATGAGCACGCCATCCCTCCCATCTCGCCTTCCCCGCAAAGTCTCTCTCACCGGCTTCAACCTCATCAATTCGCCGCGCCTCAACAAAGGCACCGCATTCACTGACCACGAACGCGACATTTTCTTCCTTCACGGCATGCTTCCGCCTCATGTCGGCACGCTGGAAGAGCAGGTCGGCCGACGAACTTACGCGCTCGACACCCAGTCCACTCCATTTCACAAGTACGCTTTTCTCCGCGACCTCCAGGACCTCAACGAAACTCTCTTCTACGCGCTCCTGCTCAGCGATCTTGAAAAGATGCTGCCACTCGTCTACACCCCCACCGTCGGCGAAGGCTGCCAGCGCTTCAGCGAAATCTTCCGCAAGCCGCGCGGCCTCTTCCTCAGTTATGCCAACAAAAGCCGCATCGAGCAGATCCTCAGCCATCCCCGTTACGACGACGTCCGCTGCATTGTCGTCAGCGACGGCGAACGCATCCTTGGCCTCGGCGATCAGGGTGCTGGCGGCATGGGCATCCCCATCGGCAAAATGGCACTCTACACCGCTCTCGGCGGCATCCATCCCGAGCACTGCCTCCCCATCTTCCTCGACGTCGGCACGGACAATCAGGACCGCCTTGACAGTCCCATCTACATCGGCTGGCGCCATCGCCGCATCCGCGGCCAGGAATACGACGACTTCATCGACACCTTCGTCCAGACCGTCAAAGCGCGCTGGCAACACGTCCTCTTGCAGTGGGAAGACTTCGCCGGAGCCAACGCGGCGCGTCTTCTAGCCCGCTACCGCAACCAGCTCTGCACCTTCAACGATGACATTCAGGGCACAGCCGCCATCGCTGCCGCCACACTCATCTCCGCCATTAATGTCACGGGCACCCCGCTGGAAGACCAGACCATCACCGTCTTCGGCTTCGGTAGCGCAGGACTCGGCATCGCCAATCTGCTCGCGCAGTTCATGGAGGACACCGGCCTCTCAGCGGAAGAGGCCCACGCCCGTTTCTACGCCCTCGACATCGACGGCCTCATCGTCGACGACCGGCCCAACCTCGACCCCGCCGTGCGCGCCTTCGCGCGCCCTGCACAGCAAATTCAGTCCTGGCGCCACTCCGGCGACGCCGTCACGCTCCACGATGTTGTCCGCCACGCTAAACCCACCGTCCTCATCGGCGTCTCCGGCCAGGCTGGCGCATTTACGCAGGAAGTCATTCACGAAATGACCGCCCACGTCGACCACCCCATCATCTTCCCGCTCTCCAATCCCACCTCCCGCAGCGAGGCCACCCCCCACGACCTCATCCACTGGACCGAGGGTCGCGCCCTCATCGGCGCCGGCAGCCCCTTCGAGCCCGTCCACTACGCCGGCCAAACCATCCGCATCGCGCAAACAAATAATTCCTACATCTTCCCCGGACTCGCCCTCGGCATCATTGCCTCTCGGGCACGTTACGTGACGGATTCCATGATCAAAGCCGCCGCCACGGAACTCATTCGGCATCTCCCCACTCAGCGCGACCCGCACGCATGCCTCCTGCCGCCCATCTCAGAAGCACGCGCCCTCAGCCGCCACATCGCCGCAGCCGTCGGAAAACAGGCACTCCGTGAAGGCATGGCGCAAATCCCCGATGATGCATCGCTCATCGCCGAAATCGACGCCAACTTCTGGGAACCCGCCTACGAACCCTACGAACGCGCATAGTGCTCCCTTATTCGCGCTTTCCCATCCCACTCCCCGCCCTGTATCCTGAACCCTCTCTTTCCGGAGCGCCTCCTCGCGCGCTCCGCCATCATCCAAGCCTCACAGGGATTCGATGACCGTTTGCCTCCGCACATTTCGCCTCCGAACCGTTGCTCTCGCACTCACGATTTCCCTCACTTCTTCCCTCGCCCTCGCCCAATCCGCGCCGCAAGACAAACCGCCCACGCCTCCGCAGCCCATCAACACCTACATCCGCAACACCTGGAACACCCTCACCCGCTCCATGAGCGACTGCAACTCCATCGCAGACCCCAAGCTTCACTCGATCCCCGTTCTTTACCTGCCGCATGATCTCCCCATGCCCGCTGACGTTGCCGCCATGCAGCACCGCTGTCACGTGCGCGTCCTGCGCCTGCCCGTCACCATCACCCACTTCGGACAAATCAACCCCGCGCAGATCAAGCCGCCCGGACTGCTCTATCTCCCCCACCCCTACGTCGTCCCCGGCGGCCGCTTCAACGAAATGTACGGCTGGGACAGCTTCTTCATCATCAAAGGACTCCTCGACGATCACCGCGTCGCCCTCGCCCGCGGCATCGTCGACAATTTTTTCTTTGAAATTCAGCATTACGGCGGAATTCTCAACGCCAATCGCACCTACTACTTCACCCGTTCTCAGCCGCCGTTCCTCTCATCCATGATTCGCGCCGTCTACAAAGCCGAAGTCGCTTCCGGCCACCGGAAGCAGGCCCTCGCATGGCTCGCCCGCGCCTACATCTACGCCCAGCGCGACCACTCCGTCTGGCTCCTGCCCGTGCATCGCGCTGGAAACACTGGCCTCGCCCGCTACTTCGATCTCGGCAACGGTCCCGTCCCCGAAATGGCCGACGACAGCGCCTACTACCCCGACGTCATCCGCTGGCTCCTCGCCCATCCCCACGACGATCCTGGCTATCTCGTCCACGCTGGCCGCCATCCCAGCCCGGCCGAGCGCGCCCGCCTCGCCACCCTCAGTTGCAACCCCGCCCACTCCATCGTCTGCGCCCACGCGCACGTTCGCGGATACTGGCTCACCCGCTCCTTCTACAAAGGCGATCGCGCCATGCGCGAATCCGGCTTCGACACCACCTTCCGATTCGGCCCCTTCGGTGGATCCACCCAGCATTTCGCGCCCGTCGGCCTCAACGCCCTGCTATACAAATACGAAATCGATCTCGCCTGGATGGCCCGGACCCTCCACCATCCGGCCCAGGCCGCACAATGGCAACGCGAGGCCCTCGCCCGCCGCGCTGCCATCAACCGTTACCTCTGGAACCCCCGGCAGAAAATATATTTCGACTACAACTTCCTCACCCATCGTCAGTCGAATTACCTCTTCCTCACTGCCTTTTACCCGCTCTGGACCCGTGCCGCCGACCGCGCCCAGCAACAGGGCGTGCTCTCGCATATCTCCGACTTCGACTACCCCGGAGGCCTCGCCGTCAGCGCCAACGACTCCGGCGTCCAGTGGGACCTTCCCTACGGATGGGCCCCCACTACCTGGATCGCCGTCCAGGGCATGCTCGCCGCCGGAGACCGCACCGATGCCGCCCGCATCGCCAACCAGTTCAACACCACCGTCCGTCGCATCTATCAGCAAACCGGCAACATCTTCGAGAAATACGACGTCGTCAACGCCACAAAGCATTTCAAAGTCACCGCCGGATACCGCCAGAATGTCATCGGCTTCGGCTGGACCAACGCCGTTTATCTCGAATTCCAGCCACTCGCACAAGAACCCTCCGCCAAATCCACCAGTAACCAACATTAGGGCCTTCCATGAGAAGGCCCTAGTCTCGGCACCGCGCGCAACGGCATCTCTGGCGTTGCAGTCTCGAGGCATTGCTCGTATACTTTTGGCCATACGGGAGCCGGGCGCTCTCAGTCCGGCTTGCCGCGAGGGGTGAGCCTTCCGCAGCGTGCAGCATGCGCCACTGAATCAGCATGCGCCATCCGGAACATCGGATTGGCGCGCGGTGGTTCGCGTGCTTCGAAGTACCCCGAGCCGAACCCTCAACGCTGTCTCTACGGTTTTGTTCCCATCTCCGTGCCGCCTCTGCGGCACTCCGCTCGCTGAACTAACTACAGCCCCCATCTGCACTTCCTGCTGGAATCACCTCCAAGCCCAGTCCGGTTCGCTCTGCTCCCGCTGCGGAGAGCACCTCGGCGTCGATTTCGTCCCCACTCCCGCCGCTCCGGAAACACTCTGCCGCGTCTGCCGCATGGCCAAGCCGCCCTTCGCACTCGCCGTGGCCTGGGGCGTCTATCAGGATGAACTCCGCCAGCTTCTCCATCTGCTCAAATACGATCGCATCGAACCCATCGCTCCGCGCCTTGGCGCACTGCTGGCCGCCCGTGTCCTCGAAATAGCTAACCTGCCCCAATCCCTGCTTGTCGTGCCTGTCCCCCTGCATCGCAGCCGTAGGCGCCGTCGCGGCTTCAATCAGGCGGAGCTTCTCGCGCGCGGTCTTGCCCGCAGTCTCCGGCGGAAGCATCCGCAATTAAGCCTGCAGCTAGCCACTGAAGCTCTCGAGCGTGGCAGGGCCACGGAAAGTCAGGCCGGACTCAGCCCGCGCCAGCGCCGCGCCAACGTGCGTGGCGCTTTTTTCATCTCCGGCAAACGAGCACAGCGCGTTGTCGCAGGCCGCCATATCCTCCTCGTCGACGACATCTACACCACCGGCGCCACCGCGCGCGCCTGCAGCCAGGCGCTCATGCGTGCCGGCGCGGCCAGCGTCTATGTGGCCACCGTCGCCCGCGCCCAGCGCTATGAGGCGCTTTACGGTCAGGTTCGCTCTGCTTTCTCAGACGAAGTTGCGGCTCCGGCCTCCACGCCCGAGCTGCCCATGCACGAAGATGTCGCCTTCTGGGGAACCGTCACGACTCAAAACCGATAGGGGGGAAATCATGTCGCTCGGGAAAAACACGGTCCACGCTCGCAAGCAAAAATCGCTTGCCAAGTGCCACACCATGACACAAGCACCGGCCGCAGAATTCCGCACGCCGGCCTCGCATCACGCCATGCAGACACCCGTGCTCGTGCTCAATGCGTCCTATGAACCCATCAACATTTGCGGCGCTCGCCGCGCCCTCGTTCTCGTGCTCAAAGGCGTCGCTAAAACAGAAGAAGAGCATGACGCCATCCTCCACGCCGCGCGCGTCCTCATGCCTCTGCCTTCCGTCATCCGTCTGCTCGAGTACCGCCGCATCCCGCACCAGACGCGCGCCCTCTCGCGCAAAAACATCCTCCTGCGTGACCGCAACACCTGCCAATACTGCGGCGTCGTACTCACGGCTGGCGAGCTCACCCTCGATCACGTCATCCCACGTTCGCGCGGCGGCCTTTCCACCTGGGAGAACCTCGTCGCCTGCTGCCACCCCTGCAATCGCCGCAAAGGTAATCAGCTGCTCGGCGAACTCACTGACATGAAGCTCTTGCGTGAGCCGCGCCCCTTCTCGCTCCACACCAGCCGCCACATCATGCGCATGATCGGCCACTCCGACCAGAAGTGGCGCAAATACCTCTACTACTGAGCGGTTTTTCCAAATTTTCCCGTCTCAAGAAGCGCGGATGACCACTCCGCGCTTTTCCTTTGCCGCCATCGGCTCACAATCCTTGCTGCATTCTTCCGTCCGGTTTATAGATACTGTTACGTGAGCCTTCACCCCGGCTTTGCCATGAAACTCTCGTCCGCATTCTCCGTCGCTCTCGCCGCGCTTCTCTGTTGCGCAGCCGCCGCGCAAACTGCCTCCGCCCCGTCCGCTTCAGGCAATCCCGCCGCGCAGCTCACCCCATCGCAGAATCGCCACGTCTTTGTCCCCGTTCTCATTCACAACAAAAAAGGCACACTCGTCCCTAACCTCACTGCAGCGGACTTCACTCTCACGGACAACACCCACCCGCAAACCATCCAGGCCTTCGCGCCCGACACTTCCCTGCCGCTCACCGTCGGCCTCGTCGCGCAAACCGGCCCCGGCATGAGCTCCTGGCTCCCCGCAGAGCGCCGCACCGGAGAAAAATTCTTCGATCGCCTCATGGCCGGCTCCAACTCACGCGTCAAAGCCTTCGTCATGCAGTTCAACCTCGACGTCGATCTCCTTGAAGATCCATCGCCCTCTACGCAAAAACTACACCGGGCGCTCACCCAAATCGGCGTCCCCCAGTTCAACGGCGACAGCAACGGTGCATACTCCGCCTCCGGCGCCACCAAACGACGCCGCAAACAGCGTCCCGGTGGAGCCGCGCTCTACGACGCCATCTACCTTGCATCCACACAGGTGCTCAACAAGGAGTCCGGGCGCAAAGCCCTCATCATCTTTTCCGACGGTGTTGACCGCGGCAGCAAGGAAACCATGAACGCCGCCATCAATGCCGCGCAGCGAAATGGCGTCGAAGTCTATGCCATCTATTTCAAAGGCGTCCCGCCGCCTGAGAAATTCCATAAGAACATGAACCGACGCAGCGGCCTCGGCTACCCTGGCGGCTACCCTGGCGGCTATCCCGGCGGATACCCAGGCGGTTACCCCGGCGGATATCCCGGTGGGTATCCAGGGGGCTATCCCGGCGGTGGTGGAACTTCCCAGCCACCCCCACCCGCACCCAGCCGCCGCGTCAACGGCAAAGGAGTTCTCGCCGACATCTGCGGTCATACAGGCGGCGAAATGTTCGACAGCAGGCGCGCCAGCCTCCAGACGCTTCTCGCGCAGATCGCCGACCAGATGAATGACGCTTACATTCTCCGCTATACACGCACCAAAGCCTCAAGCGATCCCGGCTTCCACCACATCATCCTCAAACCCAAGCAAAAAGGCCTCTTCGTCCAGATGACCGAAGGCTACTGGCGGCCACAGAAATAGTGATGCGTCCCCGCGCCGCGTCTCATTCACTTCACGCAAGGTCCCCGCTCGTATGCGTCCTCTCTCTGTCGTACTTGTAATCCTGTGCGCCGCTTGCCTTTTCGCAGCATCGCCTTCTGCTCGCGCCTCCATCTTTGCTCCCGTCGAAGGCATCATCCACGACCCCCAGCACCGCCCCATTCGCGGTGCGCATGTCACCCTCCACGCAGCGGACTCCGCGCTCACGTTTTCCCAAACCACCGGCCCCGACGGCATCTTCCGCTTCAACAGCGTTCCGGCTGGAGTCTATATCGTCACCGTCACGGCTACAGATTTCACCTCGCAAAAACAGGTAGTCGCAATCACCGCCAACAGCCGCCCTGTCCTGCACTTTGCTCTCACCGTCGCCATCGTCACCCAGACCACCGAGGTCAGCGCGCAGACCTCCAGCCTGCAGCCGGACTCCATGACGCCCACCACTCTCGTCAGCCGCCGCCAGATCGCCCAGACCCCCGGCGCCAGCCTCACCAACTCGCTCGCCATGATCACCGACTACACACCCGGCGCATACATGGTGCATGACATGCTCCACGTCCGTGGCGGCCACCAGCTTGCCTGGCTCATCGACGGCGTCCAGATCCCCAACACTAACATCGGCAGCAATATTGGCCCTGCCATCGACCCCCTCGATATCGACTACCTCGACATCGAGCGCGGCAGCTATCAGGCCGACCTGGGCGACCGCACCTACGCCATCTTCGACATCGTTCCCCGCAACGGATTCGAGCGCAATCGCGGCGGTGAACTGGTCCTCAGCGGCGGCAGCTACGCCCAAACCAACGACCAGCTCAGCTTCGGCAGCCACTCCGAGCGCTTCGCCTGGTACCTCAGCGCAAATGGTAACCGCAGCAGTTATGGACTCATGCCGCCCATCCCCCAACCTTACCACGACGCCGAAAACGGCTACGGAGGCTTCAACTCGCTCATCTACAACCCCACGCCCAACGACCAGCTTCGCTTCGTCTCGCAGGCCCGCGCCGACTACTACCAGATTCCCTGCGACCCCAACCCCAACGACTACGAAAACCAGATCTTCCCCACCAGCCAGCTTCGCGACGGCGAGCACGAAACCGACGCCTTCACCGCTTTCACCTGGATTCACAACTTCTCGCCATCCGTGCTGCTCAGCATCTCGCCCTTCTACCACTTCAATCGAGCTCACTACGTCCCAGGCCCGCACGACGCTCCCGCCGCAACCACCTCCGATCAGACTGGCAATTACACCGGCCTACAGACATCTGTAACCTCAATAGTGGCAAATCACACCGTTAAAGTCGGCCTCTACTCCTACGGCCAGCATGAGAATGACTTCTTCGGCTCCACCTTCTCTGACGGTTCTCCCTCAGTCGCCGAACGCAACATCGTCAACGGCGCCGTCGTCGAGTTCTATGTGGAAGACGCATACAAACCCAGCCGCTGGGTCACCCTCTTCGGCGGCCTCCGCGAGTCAATCTTCTCCGCAGCAATCAACGAGAACTACCTCTTCCCCCGCATCGGCCTCGCCGTCGAAATCCCCTGGCTCCACTGGGTCTTCCACGGCTTCTACGGCCATTTCTACCAGCCGCCGCCGCTTACCAGCGTCTCGGGCCCGCTGCTCGCCTACGCCCAATCCACCAATACCAGCTTCGAGCCCCTCCACGGCGAGCGTGACGAGGAACACCAGTTCGGCGTCACCATCCCCATCCACGGCTGGACCCTCTCCGCCGACAACTTCGAAACCCGCGCCAACAACTTCCTCGACCACAGCAACGTTGGCGAGTCCAGCATCTTCATCCCCGTCACCATCGACGGCGCCCTTATTCAGGCCTGGGAGCTCACCCTCCGCTCACCCCGCCTCTGGAAGTACGGCGCATTCCATCTCGCCTACTCCAACCAGCTCGCCCAGCAGCGCGGAGCCATCACCGGCGGCCTCATCTGCTATCCGTCCAGCTCGCCCGCATGCGCTGTTCCGCCCGGCTACACGCCCCTCGACCACGATCAGCGCAACACCCTCAACACCGGCTTCAACGCACATTTGCCCTCGCACGCCTACGCATCCATCAATCTCTATTACGGTTCAGGATTCTCCAATGGCGTCCAGACCGCCCAATACCCCGGCAACTATCTGCCCCAAAACACCACCATCGACCTCGCCGCCGGCAAATCTCTCGGTCGCCACTACCAGCTCAGCCTCACCGCGCTCAATGCCGCCGATTCCCGCGTCTTGCTAGACAACAGTCTTACCTTCGGCGGATTCCACTACAACGCCCCGCGCGAAATCTACGCCCAGCTCCGCTATCGCTTCCACTTCTAGCCGGCCCGGAAACTCACACCGCAAACCGCCTTCCGCCGTGGACACCATCATAGAACTCAGCCAATGGATCCTACCGCGGAACGCCTGCCTCTCCCGTCGCGCCGTCAAGGTCGATCCTTACTCCCGGACGAACCATGCGCAGCCCTGGATCGCTTGGGCTTGACCAGGAAATTCTTCTTGTCCGGCATAATCTGCACCTTCGCCCGAAACAGATGATAGTCTTCGAAAACGCTGTCATTCACCTGGGTCTCCATGGGCACAAACCTTCCGGATGAGAGATACATCGACGGCATCGTCGCGTCATGCGCGGGGAATCTCGCAATAGGTCCCGGCATAGGGGTGCGGAATACAGCAACGCTTCTGACTGGGCAGTAATACTTCCGTCCGCCCAACTCAACCGGGCCATACTTCACCATGATTCCCCATTGGTTAAGGGGTGCACGTTCCACCGTCGCCACCACGGTCACGCGAAGGATGGTTCCATCCGACGGATCAATCTCGAGTTCACCATGATAGGCGCTGAAGCCTCGGTAAGGTCGCCCGTAAATACAGCAGAAACCGATCAGGTAATGCGATGCCCGCTTCGGCACCTCGAAATGGAAGACTGCATCGAGCCCGTTCTGCCCCTGCACCCAGTGGCCCCATGCCAGCTTGCCTTTGGGCAGATCCCCGTAAATCACCGAAAAAATCGGGCCAAACTCGCCGTAGGTGGTCATGAAAGCCCCCGGTGAATCGGCGCGGTCTCGCTCTCGTCCACCTTTCTCAATGACTTCTTTACCATGGCGATATAGAACCGTTACGGTCGACCGGCCGACCACATGCATCGGCTCGTAAGCCGTAACCCGGCCCGTCGTCGGAGTTTGGAACTGTTTTCCCGCCGGCGAGTATTGGTAGCCGGTAGTGTCCATTCGGGCAAACAAATTCGGCATGTGGCGCAACGCAGTCAAAACGTAATCAGCAGACTTGCCGATGATCTCTTCCTGCTGCTGGATGGTAGGCGCCGGCCGATCCGGAATCTCTCTCGCCGGTAAAGGAAGGAATACGGCCTGATCGGCAAGGATCACCAGCGTCTGGCGCGACTCGGTTCCGGGAAGCTCCGCTTCAAGCGCAGCGAGCTTCTCGTCGCTCAACCGCTCCGTCAGTTGCAGGCCGGACAAGCCCTTTGCAACCTCGGCATCCGTTTCCTTCTGGGAAGAAACGATGATCTGGCTCAGCTGCCCCACCGTGACAAGCTTGGCCGCAAACGCGCATGGCGCCGCAATAAGCGCCAGCAGCGAAAGAAGCGTTGCCTGGAACACCGGGAGGGACCTCACGGACCGCACGCGTCAGTGTAGCCCCGGAGAAACAGCCCTGCAAATCGGGCACGCGGCTCCACAACCGAAACGGCGCCCCTCCCTCGTGACGCCGAACAACGCAAGGCAAAGCTAGACTAAGTCAGGCCCGCAACGCGAGCGATTCGCCGGATGCGCACTCCCGCCCAGCCTCGCCCTCACAAATTCGACAAGCTCGGTGCTCATAAATCCTGGCGGAGCAATGCGAAATCGCGGCTTCCCTGCAATCAGCCGCCCCGAAACCCCCTCCCATTGCGGCTCCAACCCGTCACCCGAGGCAGTCAACACTACCGCGTCCGCCCGATCCAGAAACAGCCGCGCCGAGTCCTTAAAGTCCGCCGTCCCCGCATCCAGCACCGTCAGATACAAGTCCGGCAGCAAAAACCGCATCACACTGTTCGACTCCAGAATTGCGTTCTCAGCCGTCTCCAGCTCTCGCCGAATCCGCGGCATCACCTCACCCAGCATCCCCATCCGCGTCCGCACCCACAGGCATCGGGCCGCGCCCGCCGCCAGAAAACGCGACGTATCCGTTCCCGTCGTCGCGTCCTCTTCCACACTTACTGCCACCGAGTGATCGGCCGTCTGGCAGTCGCACGGCTCCCCATTCGCCGAGCAGAACCCATGCCCATACTGCGTAATCTTCATCGCCGTCCATCGCATCTCGGGCATCGCCGCAATCAGCCCCGCCACCACGGAGGTCTTCCCAATGTTCCGGGAATGCCCGCCCACGACGACAATCGCCACCGCTATTCTCCGTCCCTGCCGCCACGCCGCGTCAGTCGCGCCAGCGTCGCCAGTTCCTTCAGATATGCCCGCAGCGGCTTGGCCGGGGTCCCCCAGAACACCGTCCCCGCACCCCGCAGATGCTTATGTGGAAGAATCCCCGCACCCGAGCCCACAATCACGCCCTCGCCAATCGACGCATGATCGCCCATCCCCACCTGGCCGCCCACCACCGCGCCCGCGCCCACGCTGCTCGATCCCGAAATCCCCGTCAGCGCCGCGATCACTACATTCCGCCCCACGCTGACGTTATGGCCCAGGTGAACCAGGTTATCGACCTTGACCCCGCGCTCAATCCGCGTCTCTTCCAGCGCCCCACGATCAATCGTCGTATTCGCGCCAATCTCGACATCGTCCTCAATCACCAGCCGCCCCTGCTGCGGGAACTGGACATATTCGCCCGTCGCCCCATCGCGCACGTATCCAAACCCGTCACCGCCCAGCACCGCACCCGCATGCACCACCACGCGATCACCCAGTTCGGTCCCCGGATATACCACTACCCGTGGATAAATCCGGCACTCCGCGCCAACGCGAACACCCTCGCCAATCACGGCGCCAGCCTCAATCCGCGTCCCCGTGCCAATCGACGCGCCCGGCCCAATCACGGCGTACGGCCCAATGAAAACCCCCTCTCCCAGCACCGCCGTCTCACTCACTGCCGCGCACTCATCCACTCCCGCCGCTTTCGCAACCGGCAGCAGCTGCTTCGCCGCCCGCGCAAACACCAGCTTCGGATGATGCGCCACCAGAAGCGCCTTCCTGCCTGCTGCTGCATCCACCAGGCCCGGCTTCACCACTACCGCCGCCGCCATGGAATCAAGCGCCACCGCCAGCGATGCCGCATCCTCGGCAAACACCAGTGACTCCGCCGTCGCCAGCCTCGCACTGCTCACGCCCTGCACCTCTGGGTCAGCATGGCCACCCAGTTCGCAGCTCTCGCCCAGTGCCCTTGCCAGCTCCGTCAGCTTCATCCGTTCCCCTCTATTTCCGGTTGTAGATCGGTTCCTCGCCCACCGGCCGCGTCTTCCAGCGCCGGTGAACCCACAGCCACTGGTCAGGATACCGCCGCACGTAATCCTCAATCACTGCCGTAAACCGCGCCGTGTTGGTCACCGCGTCGTCTTCGTCCGTCCCATCCCGCGCAACCTCCATCTCGGGCCCAAAATGCAGTACATATTTCCGCTCGGCTTCCTCCCATAGCAGGAAACCCGGCAGCACCGCCGCACCCGTCTTCCGCGCCACGCGGGCCAGCCCGGACGCCGTACACGCCAGACGTCCAAAATATGGCACAAACACGCCCTGCGGTGGCGTCATATTCGTATCCATCAGGATGCCAACCGTCTCACCCCGCCGCATCGCGCCAATCAGCCCGCGGGCGAAGTCATCCTTGTGCAGTACGCGGTTCCCATGCAGGCATCGGATCCCGTTTACGAGCCCATCCACACGGGCGTTATCCAACCGCCGAATCACCATCGACATCGGATACCCCATCAACGAATGCCAGAAGCTCGACAGCTCCCACGCACCCAGATGCCCGGTTACGATCATCACCCCGTGCCCGCGCTCCCGCGCCGCCAGGTAATGCTCCAGCCCTTCATAACGAATAAACCGCTGCGCTCTTTCCCGCGTATACTTTGGCATCTGGCAGAATTCCGCCAGTTGCCAGCCCAGGTTCCGATAGAGCCGCCGCAGCACGCCGGTGCGCCTGTCTTCTGGCCACTCTGGGAAAGCCAGCTCCAGGTTGCGCATACCCACCCGCCGAAGCCGCGGCACTGCGTGCCAGGCCGCAGCGCCCAGCGCCGCTGCCACCCGCCGTGCCACGCCGCGTGGCAGCAGCCGCAAAGCGTGCACCAGCACCCAAACCGCGCTGTATTCCAGCCTCTCTCGCATCCAGCAGACTTCCCGGGGACTCTGGTCAGTGTAAATCCTCAACAAAACCTGCCCGTTACGCCGGAAAACTAAATCCCAGATAAAAAAAGGCGATTCCCGAGGGAACCGCCTTCATTGCAGGAAAAACTCTCGTCCGGTCAGTGCTGCACGCTCTCCCTGAAGTACTGAGCCACCGTCTCAAGGAACGGCCGCGCCGCCGCCGGAGGCAGCACCTCACCCTTCAGAATGGCTTCCATCGAGTGATGCGCGCCGTAAAATGCATCTGTCGCGTCCCGGTTCTGTGCCACCACCGTGCCGTTCAGATCGATGCCGGCAAACAACCCCTTGCTGCGCGACCAGGTGAGCAGTTCCGACTGCATCTTCCAGTTCGTGGCCATCTGCGCGTTGCGGCCCACCGGCCCGGCCGCCGCTGAAGCGCCCGCGCCAATCTTGAACTTGCTGTTCAACAGATCCTGAAATCCCTTCTGATTCACCGCTACCAGCACCAGGTCCGTCGCCTGGCCGCCAATCTGCAGTCCCCAGGACCCGCCCGTCATCTGGATAAACACAGGCGCGCTCCAGCCATGCCCGGTACGGCAGGTGACAACACCCTCTCCGTGCTCACCGCCAAAAATGAATGCCGCCTTGAGCATCCCGGGCACCACGCCCACGCACGTCGCACTTTCCGTAATCTGCTCGGGAATCGCCTTGTCCGGAACCGATTCAATCTCCTGAATCACTGTCTTGGCCGCATTCAGACGGGCCACCAGTTGGTCACGGCTCGGTGCCGCCATCGCCGGAATTGCACAACCTGCAACGCAGAGGAGAGCCACTACTTTCTTAATCATCTTTTTCTCCAGTCATGAGTTCAATATACGAACCACGGATATTCTCCCAAAACTACCCGTGGCAGAAGCCCACACGCAATAGGGGTGGTCAAAAAGTTACGTTCTGTCCATATTGCACGGCACAGTCTTGGCTGCTGGGATGTTGCCTTTTCAACAACCAGTATTGACTGGGATAGATGCCGACTTCGGCTTTCGGGTTGAAAGCCGGGTTGCAAAACACCCGTAAATACAAAAAAAGAGGGGGCTGCGATGCTATCGCCAGCCCCGTTCCCCAGATCTGCGTTATTGCTGATTCTGTTGTAGCTTTCATCTGAAATTGCGACAAGATATCGTCGGGACAGTGGCCTTTGGTAACCACCTCCGAGGCTGCCTCAAATGGATCATTCACCCAGGGAAGCGCCGGATCTCGCAAAGGCGCAATGGCAGCGCAGGCCGCCGTATATAGGCTCATCTGTGAATTGCTCGCTGCTGACAGAATGGATCAGCAGCCATCCCAGAACCGTAGAAAAGCTTTTCCTCAGCGCTCCCGGGTGAATTACCCGTAGCGATTACTTGGCCGCTCCAGCAAGCTCCGCGTCTTCTGACAGTTGTTTCTTCCCTGCCGGCAACGGAACCAGCATGTCTTCCTTCCGCATCACCATGCTGGTCGCATTCAGCGAAGCAAGCTCAAAGCCATGCCCGTGCGTAATCGCATCTGTCGGGCACGCTTCCACGCAATAACCGCAGAAAATGCACCGGTTGTAGTCGATGTTGTAGACTTTCGCGTATCGCTCCGCGCCGGAAATCCGTTTCTCTTCCGTATTTTCCGCCGCCTCGATGTAAATGCAGTTCGAAGGGCACGCCGCTGCGCATAGAAAGCACGCCACGCACTTTTCCAGGCCGTTTTCGTCGCGTTGAAGCTGGTGTCCGCCACGGAACCGCTCCTGAAAAACCGCGCCACGCATCGGTCCTGGACCATCCGGATAGTTTTCAACCTCGGTTGGTTGCCACATCTCCCGAAAGGTGATGCTCATGCCTTTGGCGATACCCGTTATGTTCCGAACAATCGACATGTATCCAGTATACAAACGGCGAGCTGGCGTGCACCTTGCTCCCTCTTCGGAATTTTCACTCGCCCTAAACCCTGGAAACTCAACAATCGTTCCAGTGCGCTCACCACTTTCACCCACGGCATCAGCCAACCGCCGCTGCTACTCGATCCCCAGCTTCTTCCAGATCACATCCACCCGCGCCTTCGTTGCCTTGTCCATCTCAATCATCGGAGGCCACGGCCGATTGAACCCCTCAGCCGCCCACTTGCGGGTCGCGTCTATGCCCATTTTGCTGCCGTAATTCGGCAACCGCGACGCATGATCCAGCGAATCCACCGGCCCCATCGTGAATTCGATGTCCCGCTGCGGATCGATATTATTCGCCGCCCGGAGCGTCACTTCACCCAGGTCCTGCACATCGCAGTCCTCGTCCACCACGATGATGCACTTGGTAAACATCGCCTGTCCCATCGACCAGATGCCGTTCATCACCTTCCGAGCCTGCCCCGCATAGCTCTTCTTGATCGACACAATCATCAAATTGTGGAAAACCCCGTCCGGCGGCAGATTCACATCCACAATCTCCGGTAGCGTCAGCCGCATCAGCGGCAGGAAAATCCTCTCCACGGCCTTGCCCATCCACGCATCCTCCATCGGAGGCTTGCCCACAATCGTCGCCGCGTAAATCGGGTCCTTCCGGTGCGTAATGCACGTTAGGTGAAACACCGGGTAATCATCCGTCATCGTGTAAAAGCCCGTGTGATCGCCAAACGGACCCTCCGCCCGCAGCTCGTGCAGATTCACATACCCTTCCAGCACAATCTCCGCGTGCGCCGGCACTTCAATGTCCACCGTCTCGCACTTCACCAGCTCCACCGGCTTCTGCCGCAGGAACCCCGCAATGATGAACTCCTCCACCTCCGGCGGAGCCGGCACAATCGCCGAAAACGTCGTCGCCGGGTCTGTCCCGATCACCACTGCCACTTCCAGCCGGTCGGCCTTCACATTCCCAAAGGCTAGATTTGTTGTTCCGCCCGCCGTCTCGGCCATCACCTCCACCTGCGCGCTCTTGTCTTCCCCCGCAGCGGTCCGCAGCCGCTCGCGCAAGTGCTCGGCCGCATTCTTCTGCCGCTGCCAGTGCATGCCGGTCGTTTGCCCGTCATACACCTGCATGCGGTACATGCCCATGTTGCGGCGGCCCGTCTTCGGATCCTTTGTCACCACCCCCGGCAGCGTAATAAACCGCCCGCCATCCATCGGCCAGCACTGGAGAACCGGAAAATCCAGAACACTGAAGTTCTCCCGCAAGATGACCTCCTTGCAGGCTGCATCCTTTGGCTTGATCACTTTCGGGAAAACCGCGCCCATCTCGGCCAGCATCGGCAGCATCTTCAGCTTTTCCATCAGGCCATCGGGAGACTTCATCTCCAGCAGATTGCGAATTCGTCCTGCAATTTCATCCAGCGTCTCCACTTCCAGCGCCAGCTTCATCCGCCGCTCGCTGCCGAACTGGTTCATCAGAACCTTTGCGCCGGGATAGTCCTTCACGTTCTCAAACAGCAGCGCCGGACCACCCGGCTCATAGCCCTTCACCCCGCCCTTGCGGCCGGACTTCGATGCACGGTCCGTAATCTCCGCAATCTCCAGGATCGGGCTCACACTCTCGCGCACCCGCTTCAGTTCCGTCGCGCGTTCCAGCGCCTTCATCCACTCGCGTAAGTCGTTATAGGCCAATTTATTCGCTCCGAGTATCTGCTCTTATCGTACCCGTTGCCGCCCGAGGTCAAAACGCTCCCGTCTCATCCCTCCGCTCGCTCCTCAACCATGTCGATATCCACCAGCGGGTACCCGCGTTTCTTCCACTCGTCATAACCACCGTATAAGGGACGGACGCGGCTAACCCCAGCCTTCCGCAATTCAAGCGCAGTGTGTACCGATACCGCCTCGCTCGGGCATGTGCAAAACAGCACAACCTCACGATTTTTCGGAATCAGCGTCACCTGCTGCCTCAGCTTGTCCGGGGATAGCATCAGCGCGCCCGGCAGCGTCCGCGGATCCGGCAGATAATCCAGCGGATGCCTGAGGTCCACGATGAAAACCTCATCGCCACGGTCCATTTGTGCCTTCAGCTCATCAGGAAAAATCCGTGCCATGCGCATCTCCTGCAGGAACATCCGCTGCTGCACCACCCGCCAGAGCAGCAGGCCTGCGAACAGCAGCGCGAACAATAGCAGCGCCGAATGTCCTACCCACGCCAATGCATCCGGATGACGCCGCAGCACATCGCCAAAGAATCGGCCGCACAGCGTAACGGTCAGAGCCCACAACAGAGTCCCCGCTGCGTCATACAGCACGAACAACTGAAACGGCATCTCCGTCTCGCCCGCAATCGGAGCCGCCACCGTGCCCAGGCCCGGCACAAATTTCGCAACCAGCAGTGAAGCCGGACCACGCTTCGCAAAATATTCCTCGGTTTTGCGCACGCATACCGTGCTCTCAAGCGACAGCCGGCAAAGCAGTCGCACCATCGATCCGCCGTACCGCTTGCCCAGCCAGTACCAGATCGAGTCGCTCACCAGGCTCCCGCCAAGCGCCGCCAGCAGCACCAGCGCCAGATCAAGGTGATGCGTCGCGGTAAGCGTCCCCGCCGTCAACAGGATCGGCGCGCTCGGCACCGGTACCCCCAGTTGCTCCACCATCACCCACAAAAACAGAACCCAGTAGGCATGGCGGACAAAGAAGTTCAAAGCCATTGGCGCGCCATCCTCCTTACTCCGGCCAGACTGGAATTCCCCGGGCCTTCATCATAGATGTTGCCGGAGGCTTTTCGTTGCGAACCGCCCCAAAAATACAAAGGACCGGAACCCCTCGGCCCGGTCCTTCACCATTTTCCGCCGTCAATACTCTCGCAGCTCTAACGTGCATCCGTCAGAGGCATGTTCACCAGATGTGCGCTCAGGAACCACACTTCCATCTCGTTGGTGCGTACCAGGTTGCTCACCAGGAGATCGTTCGTGCCTTCGTCACCCAGCTCTGCGGCCTCTCGCGCCCGGCTGCGGCCATCCGTCAGAATCAGCTCGTGCGCTTCCAGCAGCCGCGAAATCATCACCGGCGCCTCTTCGCGGCCTCGCGGTGCCCGTTTCACGCGCGCCATCTCTGCCACGTCGTGCGCCATCGCCACCGACACCCCGCCGAGCATCTGGATACGTTCCGCAATCAGGTCCACCATCTCACTCTGTTCCTCGTAATGCTTGTCGAGCAATAGGTGCAATTGGTAAAAAGTCGGTCCTGCCACCTGCCAATGTGCCTTCTTGTACAGGTCGCGCAGGCACATCGTATCGGCCAGCAGCACATTCAAAAAGGCGCATGCCTTCTCGCGCACCTTCGCATCCAGCCCGATCGGCAGCTCTTGGATCACCGTGCCAAATCGCTGGATCTCATGCGCATTCTGCCGAAGATGTGGACTCACCATGTCCGAAATCTTCGAAGTCGTCTTTGTTCGAGTAACAGGAATCGTTGTCGCGCTCATGCCGTATCTCCTTGTCGCCAGCCTTGTGCGTACGCATAATTCGATGCACTTTCAGCGCGCCGATTTGGCCGGGCCGCCGGCTCGTGGCGGCCGTCGATCCGGCTCCCTCTCCTCAAAAAGAACCGGGGCGTCCGCAGACGCCCCTTATCTCTCACGTGTGACGCGTATTACTTCACTCTGACCCTCGGCTCGACGGACATCCCCGGCCGTAACCGGTGATCTTTATTCTGGCTCGGCTTCGTAAAGTCGATGCGCACCGGAATCCGCTGCACCACTTTCACATAGTTGCCTGTGGCGTTCTCTGGCGGAAACAGGCTCAGCATCGATCCCGTCGCGCCGCCAATCTCCGTCACCCGCCCGGCGAACTTCTCGCCATCCAGCGCATCCACTGAAATCTGCACCGGTTCGCCGCGGTGAATGTTGTCAATCTGCGTTTCCTTGAAGTTGGCCGTCACCCACAGGTTATCCAGCGAAACTAGCGTCATCAGGTTCTGGCCCGCGCTCAAGTTTTCCCCCACCTGCACGCTCTTGGTGGTCACAATTCCCGCTGTCGGAGCCTTGATCACGCAGTAGCTCAGGTTCAGCTTTGCCTGCGCCAGCGCCGCCTGTGCCTGCTGCACCTGCGCCGCCGCCTGGTCGATCCGTGCTTTCTGTATCGCCAGTTGCTTCGGCCGCGTCTGCGCGTTTCTCAGGCTTGCTTCGGCCTGTGCTACTCGCGCGTGGGCTATATGCACGCCCTCTTCGCTGGCCTGCACATTTGCTTCCGCCTGCTGCAGCGCAGCCTGGTCAGCCGCCGCCGTCGCCACCGCCGCATCGTACTGCTGCTTTGAGATCACATCTTTCTCGACCAGCGGCGTGTAACGCCTTAAATCCAGCTTCGCCTTGGTGTAGTTGGCGCGCGCCACCAGCACCTGCGCTTTGGATGCCTGCAGTTGCCGCTCGGCCTGCGCCACCGAATCGTGGGCGCCCATCAAATCTGCGCTTGCGGAGTGCAGTGTGCTGCTCGTGTTCACGTTCACCACGGGCATATTCACTTCCACGGCTTCGAGGTTCGCCTTCGCGCTGGCCAGGTTCGCCTCGTCCTTCTCGACCGTCGTCTCGTAATCGCTCGGGTCGAGTTTCACCAGCACCTGTCCAGCCTTCACGAATTCGTTCTGCTCTACATTCACCGCAATCACATGCCCATTGATGCGCGCGCTGATCTGGATCAGGTTGCCGTTGACCTGCGCGTCATCGGTATCCTCGTAATAGGTCGAGTGCCACCACCACAAGCCCGCGCCGATCACCGCCACCACAATCGCAACAATCAGGATCAGCCGTCTCTTCTTCTTTTTCTCAGGCTGCAGATTTTCAGGCTGCTCTTCCTGCGGCCCCGCGGGCTGTCCGCCGCCCGGCCGATTCTGCTGTTCAGGATTTTGATCCGCCACTTACTTCCCTCCGAGATATGTCTTATAGTTGCGGCCGGCGATACCCATTGCCCGCGCCAGGGAAAGCTTCGCGACATTGTGCGCGTACAGGCTGCTCACATACTGCGCATCCGCCTGGGCCAGTGCCTGCTGCGCCTGCGATACCGCCAGGTTGTCAGATACTCCTGCCACATAGCGCTCCTGCGCTTCCTTCAATTCTTCCGCTGCCAGCGCCACGTTGCTTTTGGCCACCTGCACCTGCTTCGCAGATGACTCAATGTCCAGAATGCTGTCGTCAACATCCTGCGTGATCTGTCCGCGCAGGTCGCTCAGCTTTGCTTCTTCCTCATCGAGCTGCGCCTGCGCCTGCTTCGCATCGCCGCGCAACTTCGGCTCTTCGAAAATCGGCACGTCCAGCGAGCCCACCGCATTGCCTGTTCCATGCGAATTCGCGACGTTGATCCCGATATCGCCGTAATTGCCGCTGAACTTGATTACCGGAAGCCGCTCGTACGTCGCCGCCTTCCGCGCATGCTTCGCCGCTTCTACCTTCTGCTCCAGAGCCTTCAGGTCCTGCCGGCTCGCCAGTGCCTCGCTCACAGCCTGGGCCTGATCAATATGATCGAGCGGCGCAAATGGAGCTGTCTCGGTAGCAACATATTTCTGCTCCAGCGGTAGGCCAATCGCTCGTGCCAACGCAATCTTGTCTTTCTCAAAGGCATTCTGCGCCGCAATTAATGTCTGCTCTTGCGTCTGGTAGTCCACGCGCGCACGCAACACATCCAACTTTGGCGCAGTCCCTGCGCTGTGCTGGTCCATCGCCTGGTTCAGCGATACCCGCGCCGTCGCCAGCTCCGCCTTGTCGGCGGCAATCTGTGCTTTGTCGGCAATCACCCGCAGATATGCGTTCCCCACCGTCAGCACCACCATCTGCCGCGCGTCTTCCACTGACAACTTCGCAGCATCAAAATCATGCTTCGCCGCCAGGTAATTCTGTAACGACGACAAATCCAAAAGCGACCAGTTCAGGCTGCCCCGTATATCCGTGTACCCATACGGCCCAATAATCTTCGGGAACCCTGAAATCCGCAATCCCTCCGCCTCTAGGTTCGTCTCCTGCTCTGCTTCCTTGATATCGCCATTCACCGTCGGCAGCAGCGCCTGTAGTTGATCCAGTTCCGCTCCGCGCGCCGACTGCGTCGTCTGCGACGTCAGCAGCAATCCAAGGTTATGCTGCAACCCCATCTGGATCGCATCATCCAGCGACAGCCCAATCACCCCCGGCTTCACCTGCCGGACAGCCACGCTGCCTTCGTAGGTCGAGTTGTTGATCTGCGGCTGAATCACCTGGATCGGAGGCGGCGGCGTGGACACTCCACCCCCCGTCTGTTGCGCCCGCGCTTGCGGCGACGCAGTGACCGCAATCGCCAGCAGCGCACAGCCTAAGCCGGCGCTGGTCCTGTTTCCCTTGCCAGCTTTCAACACTGAAATATGTTTCCTCTTAGGTCGGAAAGAGAATTGATTGTCTAGAGGCTGTTATTCACTCTACGATGGGCGACCCTCACGTCGCCTACCCCAAACTGAATAACAGCCTCTATCAATAAAGTACGTCCTTTGGATGCGCATGCACCCTGAAAACAGTGCAAAACTTTTCACCGGCCCCGAAAGCAGCGTCGGGTAGTCCGCCTGGACTCCGCCACAAAGCCCCGCCAACATCCGCTTGCACCGCGTTATCCCTCGCTGGGTTCGTCCCCTCAAGCCGTTGCGGCTGAAGTGGAATGCGCCAGCTGGTTCGCTAGCGAACATAGCGCCGATCGGAACATCGCGCTCACATAATCCGCTGTCCAGCCGTCTGCCCCGCACACCTGCCGAAATTCCTCTGCAGCCGTCTGACTATTCCTGCCCAGCACGGCCCGCAACACAAACACCGCTCGCTGTGCCATCGGCAGATCGTCCAGCCAGCTCCGCAGCTTCTGCCTTTGCCCGCCACTTAGCATCTCAGCCAGTTTTGCGCTCGAAATTCCCGCCGCTTCCAGATCGTCAGTTTCCACGCAGCCGCCAAGGGATACAGACGTCCCCTCCACCTCGAACGACTGCGGAGCCCGCTGCCGCATCCACTGCAATGCCCGCTCCGTCAGCTTCCGCCGAACTCTCTCCTCGGCGCCAGGCTCAGCCGCGCAGGGGTCCAGGTCCGATGCCGAAACGCTTTCCTCCACAAGTTGCAGTGCCTCTTGCGGGTCGCCTACCAGCAACGACGCCAACTGAAAGAGCTCCAGAGCCGTATGCTCGGCCCGCGCCACGCCGGCGCTTCCCTGCTCAAGGCAATCCTGGTTCGGCACGATTCACCCCCGGTTCTTCTACTTTCTGTATCCTCATCCGCGCATCCTGCCAAGTCAACCTGCCCCTCCTGGACGGTAGGCATACACTGGAATATGACTCGGAACTCTTTTTCGTCACCCAAGCGAGAAAGAGCTTCCAACTGCAGCACGAGCGCACATCTCACTGGAACACCACCGGTTCATGCATGGGCAAAGCAAAGCAAACCACGACCAGCCTCTTTCTCGGGCGCGATGTCTCCTGGCTTAAGTTCAATCGCCGTGTACTCGAAGAGGCCGAAGACCCATCCAACCCCCTCTTCGAGCGCCTCAAATTCCTCGCCATCACCGCCAGCAATCTCGACGAATTTGTTGAAATCCGTGTCGCCGGCATCCTGCAGCGCATTGAAGACGGCTACAACGAAATCGACCCCGACGGCCGTACTCTCGAGCAGACCCTCGACGCCCTCGTCGAGGAAATGCACGCCTACGTCAAGGAACAATACCGCTGCTGGAACGAGCAGCTCCTGCCCGAGCTCGATCGCGCTGGCATTCGCGTCCTCAGCTGGGACCAGATGGACGACGACGCCCGCGAGGCCGCCAACACCTTTTACCAGCGCGAAGTTGACCCACTCCTTACACCCATCACCATCGACCCCGCCCATCCCTTCCCTCGCGTCCTCAACAAGGCCCTCTGCATCGCTCTGCTGCTTCACAGCAAACGTAAAGCCACCAGCGAACCCGTCCTCGGTGTCATCACCGTGCCTCGCGCCCTGCCTCGTCTTGTGCGCCTGCCCGCATCCGCCAATACCATCGATTACGTCTCCCTCCACGACCTCATCGAGCGCAACGCCTCCAGCATGTATCGCGGCTACCAGATCCTCTCCAAGGCCGCCTTCCGCGTCACACGCAACAGCAACCTCTACTTCCAGGAGGAAGAATCCCGCAATCTCCTCGAAACCGTGCGCGCCGAGTTGCACAATCGCCGCAAAGGCGATGCCGTCCGCCTAGAAATTGAGCACAGCGCCGACCACGAAATCATCGAACGCCTGCGTACCAACTTCGAGCTCTCCGAGTCGCAGGTCTACCGCACCGACGGGCCTGTCAACCTCTCCCGCCTCATGCAGATTTACTCCGACACGCCCCGGCCCGATCTGAAATTCCCAGCCTTCATACCCCGCGAGCTCCGCCTCCATCGCAAATCGACCGACATCTTCGACGAGCTCCGACACCGCGACATCCTCCTGCACCACCCCTACGACTCCTACGACGGCGTCGCCAGCCTCATCGAATCCGCCGCCCAGGACCCCAACGTCGTCTCCATCAAGCAGACTCTCTACCGCACCAGTCCGGATTCACCCATCTTCCGCGCTCTCACCGAAGCCGCCGCCACCAAGGAAGTCACCGTCGTCGTCGAACTCACCGCCCGCTTCGATGAAGCCTCCAACATCCGCTGGGCACGGGCCCTTGAGGATGCAGGCGTGCAGGTCTTTCACGGCATCGTCGGCCTCAAGACCCATTGCAAGCTGGCCCTCCTGGTCCGCCGCGACCCCGACGGCGAAATCCGCCGCTACGCCCACCTCGGCACCGGCAACTACAACCCCGACACCGCCCGCTTCTACACCGACCTCAGCCTGCTCACCGCCGACCCCGAAATCACCGCCGGCGTCCACAACGTCTTCAACTACCTCACCGCCCATTCCGAGTCCGACGACTACGCGCCCCTGTTCGTCGCCCCGCTCACCCTCGCCGAGCGCTTCATGCAGCTCATCCATCGCGAGACCGAGCACGCCCGCGCCGGCCGCCCCGCCCGCATCATCGCCAAAATGAACTCTCTCCTCGAGCGCAGCGTCATCGAGGCTCTCTACGACGCCTCCCGTGCCGGAGTCCAGATCGACCTTATTGTCCGGGGCATCTGCTCGCTCCGTCCAGGCCTCAAAGGTGTCAGCGAAAACATCCGCGTCCGTTCCATCGTCGGCCGATTTCTGGAGCATAGCCGCATCTATTCCTTCGAAAATGGCAACAACCCGGAAGTCTATTGCGGCAGCGCCGACTGGATGCCCCGAAACCTCTTTGAGCGCTGCGAAACCATCTTCCCCGTCCGCGACCCTGCGCTCCGAGACCGCATCCGCGAAGAAATTCTCGCCTCCTGCCTCGCCGACACGATCAAATCCCGCCTCCTGCGCTCCGACGGCGAATACATCCGCATTGCCGAAGCCCCAACGGCACGCAGCGCGCCTGCCTTCAGTTCGCAGGATTTC
>JAJZIF010000247.1 GCA_021810735.1 Acidobacteriota bacterium | reverse complement strand
CGCTGGGTGTAAGAACGGGCGGCACATCGGACGTCCGGCCACGAGCATTCCAAGCCAGCAGCAGCATGAAGGAACCAAAGGCCAGCAGGACCAGCCCCCAGATCAGATTGATATCCACGGACAGAGATTTTTCATAGATAGCGCTGCCGTGCGTCACCGCTCCGTAGACGGCCATCATGCCGCCGGTGACAAAAAACAGCAGCCCCAGCGGCCATCGAATATCGAGTCCCATCGCGATTCCCTTCCCCTCCGATTACAAAAACACAAGATTCAAGACCACCAGCATCGCTAGCACTGCGATGGCCAGAGTCATCGGCTTCTGATACCACAGCAGATGACCCTCGGCGGGTTTCGGCGTCAGCGAATAGACCAGCCCGACCAGCTCCTCTTCCTTGCGCGGTATGGTCAGCAGACTCAGGCCAATCGTCAGCACGATGCACACGCCGAAGGCCCAGATGGCGGTCCAGAAATTCTGCGCCATGGTGCTGGGATAAACGTGAAGCACAGCGATCCAGCCGCCGTGAATGCCGACTCCGGGAGCATCCGCGGGCAGCGTCAGCCCGGTGTGCACGGCGGCGGCGAAGGTGCCCGTCATCAATCCCCAGAATGCGCCGTGGCCGGTGGTTCGCTTCCAGAACATGCCCAGCAGAAACGTCGCCAGCAGAGGCGCATTCACAAAAGAGAACACCAGTTGCAGCGCATCCATAATGTTGTTGAACGAACTGACAAAATACGCCGCTGCAATGGAAAGCACAATGCCGCCGATCGTCGCCATGCGGCCCATCCAAAGATAATGCTCGTCGCTCGCACCCTTGTGGATGTAGGACTGATAGATGTCATAGGTCCACACCGTATTGAACGCGGTGACGTTGCCCGCCATGCCGGACATGAAGCTGGCCAGCAGCGCGGTCAGGCCGAGGCCCAGGATTCCAGTGGGGAAAAAATGCAGCAGCATGTTGGGAATTGCTAGATCATAGTTGAGCAGCGGCTGCCCTTTGTTGTCTCGTAGCACGCGGCCGCTGAGAGGATCAAGCTCGACCGGAATCAGCCCCTTGCCCTCGGGGATGGAACTGGCGTCGGAAACAACGGCAGTCGATGGGGCCACGTTCTGCGCGTGAACTGGAGCGGTTTGCAATTGCGCCAGGCTGTGCTGGCCGACGACGGGAATAGAAATGGCGATCAGGCCGGGGAGAATCACCAGGAAAGGAAAAAACATTTTCGGTATGGCGGCGATCAATGGCACCCGACGCGCCGCCAGTTGCGATTCGGCGGCCATGGCGCTCTGAATCACCAGAAAATCGGTACACCAGTAGCCGAAGGAAAGGACGAAGCCTAGACCGAAGACCAGCGCGTACCATTCCGTGCCCAGCGGGTTGGTGTTGGCGTGCGCCAGCCCGCGCCAGGAGTGCGTATACGCCGGTCCCAGCGTGCGCTGGATACCGTGCCAGCCGCCGACATTCTTCAGTCCAATCCACACTAGAGGAAGAAAGCCGGCCACGATCAGGAAGAATTGCAGGACTTCGTTATAGATGGCGCTGGTCAGTCCGCCCAGCGATATATAGCCCAGGACGACGACCGCGGACAGAAAAACGGAGAAGTGAAAAATCCACCCGAGCGGAAGCCCGAGGTGCAGGAAAAGCCCGTCGAAAACATGCAGGGATTGGATCAGGATTGCCATCGCATACATGGAAATGCCGGAAGAAAAAACCGTCATCACGGCAAATGAGCCGGCATTCCAGGCGCGCGTTTTTTCGTCGTATCGCAGCTTCAGATATTCCGGGACGGAACGGGCCTTGGAGCCGTAATAAAACGGCATCATGAACAGGCCGACAAAGACCATCGCCGGGATGGCGCCGATCCAATAGAACTGACTGGTCACAATGCCATACTTGGCTCCGGACGCGCCCATGCCGATGACTTCCTGCGCCCCCAGATTGGCGGAGATGAAGGCCAGCCCGCAAACCCAGGCGGGCAGCCGGCGGCCAGCCAGAAAAAAATCGGTGCTGGTGCGCATATAGCGCTTGAGCACAAAACCGGTGCCCAGCACAAACGCGAAATAGACCAGCATAATCAGCCAGTCGATGATGGTCAGGTTCGTCGTCAGGCCCATGGCCAGCGTGGAAAGCGTCAACGTCATGCATCCTCTGAGGTTCCGCGCCGTGTTCCAGGCCATGGTTCCAGCGGACTGCCGAATCCCCTGCGGCGCAGCAATTCTGAATCTTACTATCGCTCTCTGTAACCTGCCCACTTCCGTAGCGGAGAGTTCCACACTACTCTGGTAATGTGCATATCTTTCTCCGGAAATTCTTCCCGTCGGCTTGCCTGTTGCTGACAGTCGCGTTTGGTTCCTTTGCCGTAGCGCAAACTTCGACGGCAAGCGTTCCTGCGCCTGCCAGTTCGTTGATCGCGCAGCCGATCTATCCCTTGTCGCAAGTGCATGCCGGGCTGCATGGCACGGCGTACACCGTGTTCCAAGGAAGCAAGCCGGAGCCGATCGATGTTGAGATTCTCGGAGTGCTGCATGACGCCATCGGTCCCGGCAAGGACATGATTCTGGCGCGGCTCGCAGGCAGCCAGGCGGAATACGACGGCGTCGTTGCCGGCATGAGCGGAAGTCCCGTCTACATCGACGGCAAGCTGGTCGGTGCCATCGGTTTTCGTATCGGTCAGTTCACGAAGCAGCCGATTGCCGGAATCACTCCAATCGAACAAATGCTTGAGGTATTGAAGGAAAGCGACAGAATCGAAAGAAAATACGCCAGCAAAACTCTCGTGCCGGACAACGCCCCCGCCTCTCTGGATACGGGGCTGTCGCGCACCGAGAATCCCACTTCCACCGCTTCCTCGGCAGCACTCCCGTGGAAATCTCCGGCGGATAGCGAGGTGCAGCCGATTGACACGCCCCTGGTGTTCGATGGCTTCTCATCGCAGGCCATCGGCATGTTTCAGCAGCGCTTCCACGCCTACGGGCTCATGCCTGTGTCGGGCATCGGAAGCGCCAGTCCGAACGAAGTGGATCCCGCACCAGTCGTCCCCGGATCGGCCATCAGCGCCATCATCGTATCGGGCGACTTCAGTATGGCGGCAACCTGCACCGTGACCTATGTGGACCCCAAACGCCTGCTGGCCTGCGGACATCCCATCACGCGCTACGGCGACATATCGCTGCCCATGACAAAGGCCCAGGTCGTCGCCACCGTGGCGTCGCCGCTCTCGCCCATCAAGATCATCAACACCACGCAGACGATTGGATCGTTTACGCAGGACCGCGAGTCCGGAATCCTGGGCCTATTCGGGGAACAGGCGCACATGATTCCCGTGACGCTGGAGTTGGGCGGCATTGCGCAACCGCATACTTATCACTTCGCCATCGTGGAGCATCCAAGTCTCACCTCAGCCGCGCTGCTGGCCACCGTGTTTCAGGCAATGGAGGATACCAACGGCTACAACGATCCCTCCACCTACCGGCTGCGCGGAACCATCGACATCGCGGGATATCCCCCCGTCCGCATCGATGATTGGATTGCGCCGACCGACCAGCAGTCTGCCAGTTTGCCGGTCGCCCTCGCGGTGGCGCAACGATTTGAAAGCCTGTATCGGAATGAGCGCGAACTGCCTTCCATTCGGGCCGTGTCGTTGACTCTGGACGAATCCGCAGGCAGGCACTCCGCGCAACTCGACGACGCGCGGGTGCTCGCCAGTCGAGTCCATGCGGGCGATCGTGTGACCGTGGAAGCGACGCTGCATCCGTATCGTGAACCCCAGCGCGTTGTTCGTCTGGCGGTGGCGCTGCCAATCACGCTGGCAACGGGACCGGTTCGCTTGCTGGTCAGCGACGGTACAACCCTGGACCACACGCTGCATCTGATTCCCAACCCCGCCGCCCCGCCACTGGGACTGGGCGAAACGATTGCCCGGATGAACCGACTGCATCCCAACGATCGCCTGTATGTGACTCTGCTGGCGCCGGTGCCGCAGGCAACGATGGAAGGTCACGATCTGCCGGCGGTGCCGCTGACGATGGCGAACATCCTGCAACCGGCGAAAGACGGCGGAGTTTTTTCAATGGATGGGGAAACCGCCATTGCTCTCGGCTCGCAACCTTTGGATTTTGCAGTGAGCGGATCGCAGATCGTGACGCTGGACGTGCAGCCCTGATTCCTGCGACGCGATTGTGATCTACTTTGAATACAGATTTCTTTTTTTATTGGAACCATCCCCCGGGAAAGTTGAGCAATGATTCCGATGAGCACGATCCATGGTTTCGCAACACATGCGGCAGGCGCGGAACTGCTGCCGTTCAAGTACGAGGCTGGCGAGCTGAAGCCCAATGAAGTCGAGATTGAAGTCACGCATTGCGGCATCTGCCACAGCGACCTGCACCTGATCGACAATGACTGGGGAATGACGCAGTACCCGTTTATCCCCGGCCATGAAATTGTCGGCGCGATTGCGGCCATGGGAACGCAGGTGCGGGACCGCAAGCTGGGCCAGCGCGTTGCTGTGGGCTGGCAGGCCGACTCCTGCGGCACCTGCGAGTGGTGCCTGCGCGGCGATGAAAATCTTTGCGCCCAGAGCGTTGCCACCTGCGTCCATCGCCACGGCGGATTTGCCGAAAAGGTCCGCGTGAATGCCCGCTTCGCCATTCCAGTGCCCGGCGCGTTGGACAGTGAAGGGACCGCTCCCATGATGTGCGGCGGCATTACGGTCTACAACCCGATTCGCACCGCCGGCATTTTTCCTGGCTCGCGCGTCGCCATCGTCGGCATTGGAGGATTGGGGCATCTGGCGCTGCAATTCGCGCGCGTCTTTGGCGCGGAAGTCACCGCCATCTCGACCTCGCCGAACAAGGAAGCGGAAGCCAGGTCCATGGGGGCCCATCATTTCGTCAACTCCCGCGAGAATGAAGCCATGAAAAAGCTGGCAGGCTCCTTCGATCTGATTCTGTCGACCATCAATCAAGACCCCGACTGGAACACGCTCGTCGCGGCGTTGCGTCCGCGAGGAACGCTTTCGGTTGTCGGCGTACCGCCCAGCCCCATTTCCGCGCATGCCTTTCCGCTGATTGCCGGACAGCGCGCCATCGCCGGCAGTCCCAGCGGCAGCCCCAGCATGTTGCAGGAAATGCTGACGGTTGCTGCGCGTCATGGAGTGAAGGCCATTACCCAGGCGTTTCCCATGGCAAAGGCGAATGACGCAGTCGCCAGGCTGAAGAAAAATCAAGTCCGCTATCGCGCCGTCCTGGGAAACTAGCGCGGCGGTTTCGGCTGGTGTATAGCGACCGAACTAGACGGTTAAACCTGGGTGCCCCACATCTCGATTTTGAGATGTGGGAATTTGCGGGACGCGCGAACCTGGGGCATCTCGGCCCATCGCGCGATCGGATACTTCCAGCGTTTCCTCGAAAAGGCGAGTACAATTCCATCTGCCCGGGGAGGGCACGTACGATGCGCATGCTACTGAAAGTTTCCATTCCCGTCGAAGCCGGTAACGCGGCCGCTCAAAATGGCAGTTTAGGGACCACGATTCAGAAAATCCTGGATGAACTGAAACCGGAAGCGGCGTATTTCTCCGAAGATAACGGTGAACGCACAGGATATATCTTCTTCGACATGAAGGAATCCTCGCAATTAACCTCGGTTGCAGAGCCCTGGTTTCTCGCCTTCAACGCGAGCCTTACCGTTCGGCCTGCGATGAATGCGCAAGACCTCGCGGCGGGCGGTGCCGGCATCAAACGCGCCGTAAAGGCTTTTGGCAAGACTGCAAAAGCCTAGCGCGGATTTCATACAGATGGTCACCTAGCAGGAAGGATGACCACAGCGACAGGAACACCACTCTATCCAACGACAAAACTCCGTCAGCATTCGAGCGGTTGCGAGTAGTGTGTGTGCTCAAGTCGCATGGAACATCTAGAGCGATTTTACAGTTAGCGTAATGTCTGGGTGCCCCTCCTAGCGCAGCTAGGGTAGGATAGAACGAAGCCCGCATTACAGTAACAGTGAAAATGCTCTAGCTTCGTGGCGCGAACTCGGTGCGCATCGGGAAGCAATTCTCCTCAAGCACCACGTTCGCGCTCCGCGCGAATTTCCCCACATCTCATCTGGACGCGGTCGCCTCCACCTTCCGAAAATGTTTCTGCTTCTCCGGAAATTGACGGTATCATTAGTTTTTCTCAGTCAGC
>JAJZIF010000246.1 GCA_021810735.1 Acidobacteriota bacterium | reverse complement strand
TTTGGCCGCAAAAAAGATGCGCCGGGCGCCTATACCATGGCGCTCGAAGAGGCATGGGAGCGCGCCGCGCAAGGTTATTCCGAGGCAGTCACGGAATTTCATTTAGTTGGCGGACTTCATCCGGACTTACATCTCGAATATTTTCTGGACCTGATTCGCGGCTTGAAAGAACGCTTCCCAAAGGTCCACGTCAAAGCGTTCACCATGGTGGAGATTGCTTATCTCGCCAAACGTTCCAAGCTGAGTATCCGCGAGACGATTGAAAAACTGAAAGCGGCAGGCGTGGATTCCATGCCGGGCGGCGGAGCGGAAATCTTTGCCGACCGAGTGCGGCACATCATCTGCGACCACAAAATCGACGGCGATGAGTGGCTGGAGACGGCGCGTATCGCGCACCAGTTAGGGATGCGTTCGAACGCCACCATGCTGTACGGCCACGTCGAAAACGATGAGGACCGCGTGGACCACCTGCTGCGCCTGCGCGGCTTGCAGGACGAAACCGGCGGCTTCCAGACCTTTATTCCGCTGGCCTTCCATCCCGACAACACCGCGCTCGACCATCTGCCCAAGACCAGCGGACTCACCGACATTCGCCAGATCGCCGTCGGTCGCCTGATGCTGGATAATTTCTCCCACATCAAGGCGTACTGGCAGATGATGTCCGCCAAAATCGCGCAGATTGCGCTTCGTTTCGGCGCCGATGACATCGACGGGACCGTGATTGAAGAAAAAATCTATCACGATGCGGGAGCGGAAACGCCCCAGGGCATGCGCCGCGCCGACCTCGTGCGCCTCATCACGGAAGCGGGACGCGTGCCGGTCGAGCGCGACACGTTATATCGGGCAGTCGAACGCAGCGGGGATACCTTTATCGTCGCGGTCTAGCTGCTCCCCGATCTTTCCTGATTTCCACTGGGATTAGCTGGAAGATTTTAAGGCAAAGTTACCCACAACGCGACTTTTCATACACTCCGAGATTGCTTCCGAGGTGCCCGTGATCCGACTAGAATTCGCAAACCTGAGATCCTTCACAATGCTCAGTGAGTGCATTGGCGATTTGGCACTCGTTGATGAGTACCGGGGAAGTGAAGCTCGACCCCAGCCTCCCCCATTGCACGCATTAATTTTTGACGTCTACTACAATTAGCTGGTCCAGAAAGCAGCGCGCTGCCCTTTCTGTATCGAACCATCTTCGGAGTCGCATGGCTAAGAAAAGCACGACCAAATCTGTCCCACCTCGAACTCTAACTGACTTCATAGAAGCGTTCGCGCAGTACTTGTCAGGCTCTAACTTCTTGAAATGCTTTCGCGGCCAGCGTGATGCCTCTTGGCCGATTGTGGCGGGCATATTCCGCCCTAAGTTTGAAGAGCTTCTTGAGAATGAGAAAAGGGCGGTTCGGGATCTCATCTCGGTTCATCCTAGCGAGTTTGCATCCGACGAAACCATGTTCGATAAGCTCGTCCGAATGCAGCATTTTGGACTGCCGACTCGATTGCTGGATGTTTCGCGGAATGCGTTGGTCGCGCTATATTTTGCAACCGAACCAAGCCCTCTTCGCAGCAAACCGAGTGACGGAATGGTCACAGCTTTCGCTATTCCGCCAGAACGCGAGAAGTACTTTGACAGCGATTCAGTAAGTTGCATGGCCAATTTGGCCAATATGACTTCTGAGGAGAAGGGTGAGATTTATCGATTGAAGGAGTTGCTAATCGAACTACCTGAGGACGAACAAATCACGAAATTCAATAATGATGGCGTCATAAAACGACTTCATCAGTTCATTAGGTCAGAAAAATCATATTTTCAGCCAATTATCAGACCAATAGATTTGCTCCAGCCATATTATGTTCATCCCAAAATGAGCAATAGGCGAATCCTGGCGCAGTCCGGTGCCTTCATCCTCTACGGCATAGATCCATTCAAGAAATTATTTTTCCCGTACGAGATCGAAGAAACATCATTCCGTATCCCTCAGAAAGCGAAGGAACCTATTCGAAAGGCACTCGCAAATCTTGGCATCAATGAAAGCACACTCTTCCCTGAAATCGACAAGGCTGCAGCCCGGATCAAAAATCAGTACAGGAAGAAGTAGGGCATCGGCCGAGAACTTCTTGCGAACCGCAAAGACGGAAATTCAAATCGAGGCACAGCCGAGCGGCAGAACGATTCGGTTGTACAAAATGACGCGGTGACGCATTTGGCTGTTAGGGTTTCCGCCACTTGTCCCTGCCCCCAACATTGGTGTCACGGACGCGCTCTACGTGAACGGCTGCATCCGGGTTCATCTCGCGAGCCCGCTCAATGGCTTTAGCTTGTGTTGGGAGGATTGCGCTGGCCCTTTCCGAACCTGGTCTTCTTACTGCATAATCTCCCTGCTCGCGCCTTTCGATATACACTTCAGCCTTTGCCATGAAAGCCCCCTTCCTGCGAGTAGAATACGCCGAAAAACACCGCTGGCACAACATTGAGCAGCCTGGTGCATTCTGCGGGCATGTGTTCAGTGTTGCGGATTGTTGGACTGTTGAGTTCAGGCCAATGCGCTCATCGAGGAGCATTGGTTCGCGTTCCGGGTGGGTTGTCGGCTACTCGGGAGTTGATCCTCGCTTTGGAAGCTCATTTTCTCGCTGTCGTGACTCCGTGAATACCTATTTTCTCGCAACTAGAAATGCGGCAGTAACTCAAATCGTCCAAGACTGCTCTTCAAGTTTCCCGGCGAAGGATCGGTCCTGTCTGGTATGCTTCTCGGCACATTTCTTTTTGCCGGAGACAATCATGCCAAGCACACGCCGTGAATTTCTTTCCCGTTCCGCGATGGCCGCCACTGCAGGACTTGCCCTTAGCCAAGCCGCGACCGCCGATTCCAGCGCGAACGCGGCGACTCCGAATTTTGGCAACGCCAAAAAGCCAGTCATCATCACGCGCCATACCAACCTGCCGACGGTCGGCCAGGCGTATCAGATGCTGCTCGACGGCGGCGATACGCTGGACGCCGCTCTGCACATCTGTAAAGGGCAGGAAGACGATCCCAATGACGACACGGTGGGCCTGGGCGGTTTGCCGAATGAAGAGGGTGTCGTGGAACTCGACGCCTGCTGCATGCATGGGCCATCGCGGCGCGCCGGTTCGGTGGCGGCGGTGCGCAATATCAAAAACGTATGCATGGTGGCCAGGACCGTCATGCAGCGCACGGGGCATGTAATGCTCGCCGGGGAAGGCGCGGAACGTTTCGCGGTCGCCGAGGGCTTTCCCAGGGAAAATTTGCTGACCGATCGTTCGCGCAAAATCTGGCTGTTGTGGAAAGAGACCATGTCGAATGAGGACTGGTGGGGTCCGGGCCTGGACAGTCCCGAATGGAAGCCACCTGCGGAGTTGGCCCGCAATGTTGCGCCGCGCAATCCGCAGCCGGATGATGTTCCGCAAATCCAGGCTCTGGCCAAGCGCCTCTACGCCATGGCCGCGGACATCGGCATCGCTCCCGCAGACCGCCAGCATGCCGTCCGGCGCGTCTTGTTCCCATCGACTGGGACAATCCATGCCTCGGCTGTAAACACCAAGGGAGAAATCTCCGGCGCGACCACTACTTCTGGCCTCGAATGGAAGATTCCGGGCCGTGTGGGAGACTCTCCGATTATTGGGGCGGGTTGCTACACGGACCAGGACGTGGGCTCCGCAGGTGCGACCGGCAGCGGCGAGGAGAACATTAAAGTTGCTGGCGCGCATACGATTGTGGAACTGATGCGGCAGGGGATGTCGCCCAGGGAGGCGGGACTGGCGACGTTGCGCCGAATCGCGCGCAATTACAACAGCGACCCCAGCAAGCTGCGGTATGTGGACATGGAGTATTACATCCTGCGGCGCGATGGCGAGTACGCCGGGGTTTCACTCTGGAGTTCCGCCGCCGGTCACGGGCGTAAATTTTTGGTTCACGATGGCACGCAGCGCATGGAGCCATTTGTAGCGCTGTATCAGGGCACATACGTCGAATGGCCGATCGTTCCGAAACTCAAATAGAATAGAAAATTCGACCCACATCGTTCGCTACTATGGTCGGATATTTGCCCGATTGAAACGAAAGGGGAATGGTATGCGCGCAGCGATATTTTTAGGATGCCTTTTACTGAGTGGAGTTTTTCTGACAGCACAATCGACGCCAATGATTCGCGGAGGAGGAGGCATCACCCTGCCGTCGCCACCGCCGACGCCCATCATTCCGGTAGTCGATCAATATCGGATCAAGTCCGTCAGCGCTTGCAACCAGTCACCGTGTCCGGAAGAGCAGGCAGTCTCGGAAAAAATTACGGTTGTCGATAACTATCGCTGGCTTGAGAGCGACCACGATCCGCTGGTGCGCCAATGGATTGGCGCGCAGATGGCCTACACGCAGCTTTATCTTTCACAAGTAAAAAACAGATCGCGGATCGCGCACGAACTGACGGCACTGATGAACGTCGATACGGAAACGATGCCCATCGTGGAAAAGGACGTCTACTTTTTCAAGAAGAAAATGGCCGACCAGAACCAGGGATCCATCTACATGCGACGCGGTTTGCAGGGCCACGACGAATTGTTGGTGGACGTCAGCAAGCTGAGCGCGGACCAGAATACGTCTGCGACAATCTGGGACGCAGCCAAAGACGCGAAATTTCTGGTTTACGGAGTGCGCGTCGGTGGAGCGGACGAAGAGACCATCCACATACTTGACACAAAGACGCAGCAGGACTTGGCCGACGTGCTGCCTCGCGCGCGATATTTTGGCGTGAACCTGGCCCCGAAGAGTAAGGGACTGTATTACGCGACCTACACCAAGGCCGGAACGCATGTCTATTACCACGGCTTCGGTACTCCGGTAACGACGGACAAAATGATCTTCGGCGATTCCTATAAAGGCCGCAAACTTGGCCCACTCGATCTGACCAGCGTATCGGTCTCAGAGAATGAGCGCTATTTGGTGTTACGGATTTCGCACGGCGTTCCCGCAACGCAGGAAGACATTCTGGTGAAGGACCTTCGCCATCCTGACAGCGACTGGCTGCAGGTGGTGTACGGAATCAAATCGCGATTCAGCGCGCATGTTGTGGACGACGCGGTCTACGTCAAAACGGATTACAAAGCGCCCAACGGACGCATCGTTAAGATCAACATCGCACATCCGGAAGAGTCTGGCTGGAAGACCATCGTGCCGGAAGGCACGAATGTTATCGATGCGTTTACTGTGACCGGCAAGCGCCTGTTCGTCACCAAACTGGTGGATGTGAAGACGCAGACCTTGATTTATAAGCTGGATGGAAAGCAGGTGGGGGAACTGAGTTATCCGGGCATTGGCACCGGTACTCCGGTGTCGGGTCGTGCCGACAGGAAGATTGGCTTCTACGCATTTCAATCGTTGAATCAGCCTCCGACCATTTACAGCTACGACACTTCCAGCGGCAAGTCCGATGTGTTCTTCGCGGAAAAAGTACCTTTTGTCAGCGACCAGTATGACGTGCGGCAGGTGTTTTTCCGCTCCAAGGATGGAACGCGTGTGCCAATGTTCATCGTGGGCCGCAAGGGTCTGCCTCGCGACGGCAGTGTACCCACGCTGATGACCGCCTATGGTGGCTTCAACATCAGCATGACGCCGGAGTGGGACCCGGAATATGCATGGTGGCTCCAGCAGGGCGGCTACTTTGCGCTGCCCGATCTGCGCGGCGGCAGCGAGTATGGCGAGGCATGGCATAAAGCCGGAATGTTCGAGCACAAGCAAAATGTGTTCGACGATTTTTATGGCGCAGCGGAGTATCTCATCGCCAACCATTACACAACATCCAAACTGCTGGCCATCCGTGGCCGTTCCAACGGTGGCCTTCTGATGGGCGCGGCAATGACCCAGCGCCCGGACCTTTTCGGAGCGATCTGGTGCGGATTCCCGCTGCTCGACATGCTGCGCTATCAGAACTTTTTGATTGGCCGCTTCTGGACGACGGAGTACGGTTCCTCGGAAGATCCGGCGCAGCTCAACTACCTTCGCCAGTATTCGCCGTACCAGAACGTGAAGGCGGGAACCAAGTATCCCGCCATCATGTTTTTTACCGGCGACAGCGATACTCGCGTCGCTCCTCTGCACGCGCGCAAAATGACCGCTGCCATGCAGGCCGCCAGCGCGAGCGGTCGGCCCATCCTGTTGCACTATGAACTGAAGGCCGGACATAGCTCTGGCGTA
>JAJZIF010000245.1 GCA_021810735.1 Acidobacteriota bacterium | reverse complement strand
CTTCTCCGCTTCGTGCACGCTGATCTTCAATCCTCAGCATGACTCCTCCTTCAGGCTCATCTTCTATTGGAATCAATCCTGTCCTTCAGGCTCATCTTGTATTGGAAAAGAGTATCCGTTGACCGCCCGCTCCCGCCAACCTACACTCATCGTTGACCCTTAAAAGGGACGGAAGCTCCGGTTGATGCTTCCTTAGGTAAGCACCATCGCAAGTCATTTCGAACACATGCCCGATCAGACCATTTCCGCCCAGCAATCCAATCGTGTACGCCTGGTTGTTGCATCCACCGTGATGCTCACCTTCATCTCCTTTTGGAGTGCGGCTGCAATCGTACTCAACGACCTGGCCTCCTCGGCGTTTTATGCGGTCGGAATTGCCGAGCAGGACTTTGGAAAGTCCGCTCCCTGGATCGTGCTTTCGGTCATGCTCTTCTCGTTCGCGGTGCGCGCCGTTTACGTGGAAAGCTGTTCCATGTTCACCCGCGGCGGCGTTTATCGCATCGTGAAGGAAGGCTTGGGGGGCACATTCGCAAAGGTCAGCGTATCGGCGCTGATGTTCGATTATGTACTTACCGGACCGGTCTCAGGAGTTTCAGCCGGGCAGTATATCGTCGGTCTGCTGAACGAGATTGTTTCTCTCTGCGCCAAACACCGGCTACTGCCGGACTGGGCAATGGTCCACGGCGCAGCCATGCAATTCCCGGTCAACAGCACATCCGCGGCGTTTGCGGTCGTTGTCACTGTTTATTTCTGGTGGCTGAACGTCAAGGGCATCGAAGAGTCCAGCCACAAGGCACTGGACGTTATGAAGGTCACGACCCTCATGGTTCTTATCATGATGGTGTGGGGAACGTTCTCGGCGATTTACAAGGGCGCACATTTGCCGCCTCCCCCAATCCCTTCCGACTTTACCTTTACGAGCGATTCGTTCGGATTTCTAAAGCACACCAGTCTGATCAAATCGTTTGGGATGTTCGGAATTCTGATGGCCTTTGGCCACACCGTCCTGGCGATGAGCGGAGAGGAAACTCTCGCACAAGTCAATCGCGAGATTCAGCATCCTAAGCTGAAGAACCTGAAACGCGCCGCGATCATCATCGCAATCTATAGCTTGATCTTTACCGGCGGAGCTTCTCTGCTGGCCGTCATGCTGATTCCGGACAGCGTGCGTGTGCCCGTCTACGGCAACAACGTGATTGCCGGAATTGCCATGTACATGGTCGGCCCTCTTGCGCTTCGGGTCGCGTTCCGCATCTTTGTCGTGATCGTCGGGTTTCTTATCCTTTCCGGAGCCATCAACACCTCCATCATTGGTTCGACCGGAGTCTTGATGCGGGTGGCCGAAGACGGGGTGCTTCACGACTGGTTCCGCAAGCCGCAAAAGAAATACGGCACCCCGACCCGCATCATCAATCTGGTCACCGGACTCCAGTTGGCCACCATCATCCTGAGCCGGGGCAATATCATCACCATCGGCGAAGCCTATGCGTTCGGCGTCATATGGAGCTTTACTTTTAACGGGCTGGCCATGCTGGTGCTGCGATATCGCTACCATGGCGAGCGCGGTTGGAAGGTTCCGATCAATTTCCGCGTTGGCAAAACCGAAATTCCGGTCGGCCTGTTCTCGGTTTTTCTGGTCTTGCTGAGCACGGCGCTGGTCAACCTGCTCACCAAGGAAGTGGCAACCATCAGCGGAATCATCTTCGCCGCGACCTTCTACGTCATCTTCACGCTTTCAGAAAAAGACAACGTGCGGCGCCACGCGGCCACAGCACGCGAAATGAAGGAACACTTTCAGCTTGAAATTGACGATACGATCAGCAGAGAAAGCCTCAAGATTCGGCCTGGTTGTGTAATCGTCACCATGCGGAGCCCATCCTCCAGCAACGCGCTTCGCTGGGCGCTCTCGCGCACTTCAGAAGATAGCCAGGATGTAGTCGTACTGACAGCCCGTGTAATGGGAGCAGGCGGTCCGGAATATATTGACGCTTCTCAGCAGGCATTCACGGAACACGAGCAGACCGTGTTCACTCAGGCCGTTTCTGTGGCGGAGAGTTTTGGCCGCCATATTTCCCTTCTGGTTGTGCCGGCGGGCGATCCTTTCGCTGCGTTGGTTCAAACGGCCAACTCGCTGGAAGCCGCCACTGTCGTAGCTGGACTTTCTACCCGGATGACTGCGGAAGAGCAAGCATTCTACGCAGGCCAGGCGTGGGAAGCGTTACCGGAACCGAAACGCCAATTTACTTTTTACGTGGTCCTGCCAGACGGCGTGGCTAAGTCCTTCCACATCGGCCCGCACGCGCCGGCGCTGCAGCCTCAGGACATTGAATTGGTTCACCAGCTCTGGCTGAAGTTTCGCCGCGATCCATCCATGCAGGAACTGCATCATAGCGACATCGTGACCTACGCGTTAGCCCGGCTCGCTGCGGAATATAAGGCAAACCAGTCAAACGTAATCCATGGGCTGCGCTATTCCATTGAAGAGTCCACCGTTGGCGCAGCTGCGAAATCTGATGGCCATGCACTAAGTCGTGCAGTGGAATCCTCCAATGATCCACCTTTATAAGCTCGAGGATCTTTTTTGGTGCCCATTGTTCGAGAGCGGTCATTTGCGCTTACCTCTAATAGTTATGTATGGTGAAAGAGTCAGCTATTCGTCCTACTGCATTTACCGTGCATAGCTGATCGGTTAGGATGAGCTGATAACTCCAGGAGGAATTGTGGATTTCGATCACGTAATTGAAGTAATCGACGCAGAAATCGAACGACTGCAGCAAGCACGCGCTGTGCTAGCCGGGACGGGCTCGAAACGTGGACCCGGACGCCCCAAAGCTGCAGCCGCACATAAGGCGGCTGCAAGCCACGTTGCCCACCCCTCCACACGTAAACGCCGTCTTTCGCCGGAAGGGCGCAAACGGATTGCGGAAGCGATGCGCAAGCGGTGGGCGGAACGCAAAAAAGCACAGGGAAGCTCAAAGCAGCAAGGCAGCAAGTAATCGTTCTCAAGGCCCGGGCAAGCCAGGGCTCGCTTCTGGCTTGTCACGTCCACATACGGAAGAGATTCGCCTCAGCCGTTCCGGTGCATTTCACTCATTGCATCGCTTACTCTCAGCGCCGACCGTCAGCACGCAACTCCATGCCTCAGATCAAATCGCGCTGCCGAAGCTTGCGAGTGGCGATCGATCGGTCCGCATTGCTTGTGCAATGCTCGGGCAAAAGTTACTGAACGTGGTTTTCAGTCGGAGCCGGGATCTCACCGTGGCTGGCGTTACTCGAGATGCACCGCTTGTCTCCCGATTGAATCCTGGCGAGAAGCTGTCGAGTTGCCTGGTGGTCTGGACTAAATTGAAGCACCCTCTGAAGGGTTTCACTTGCAGCCGATTTCTCTCCCAGTTGGCACTGTAATAGAGCCAGATTGTCACCCAAATCCACTAGGTCCTGATTGCGGGCAAAAAGCTCCTTCCACACGATTTCAGCCTGATTCAGCTTGCCCGAAGAAGCAAGTAAAACGCCAACGTCGTTCGCTACGTAAACATTTGCCGGATCGACTTGGTAGGCTTTCTCCAGAAACTCCGCCGATTGCGGGGCGTCTCCCTTCAACCGCGCTATGAAGCCCAATGCGGAAAGAACTTCGCTGTCGTTTGGGTTGCCTTGCAATGCTTTCTGAAGCAAATCCCAGGCGTTCTTCATCGCATCAGGATCGCCCTTCAGGCCTACTTTATAAAAGGCAAGCCCGAAGCTTCGAACGGACGGTCGTTCGCCTATTCCAGGTACTGGCATAAGCGTTCTGTCATGGTCTGCTGGTTGGGCTTCCGGGGCATGCTCGCCCTCCTGCTGTGTGCGCAGAATGCGGTGGTCCGTAACCTGTGCGTGCGGGATGTCCGAGGTGGAGGACTTTGGCATGTGGCAGATGGTGCAGTCGGGAACATTGCTGTAGTGCGAAGATGCAAACAGTGGCTGAGAATGGCAGGCCAGACATTTCGCCCTGTAATATGAACTTCGCTCAGAGGGTGCTGGCGTGGAGTGAGGATCGTGACAAGTCGTACATGACATGCGCCCTCCGCTACTTCGCTTGCATTCACTCATCGCCAAGGCTTCTACCTGGCTAACGGCGCGGCCTGTACTTCCCTGCTCTCCTGTATAGATGAAGTATGAAACGTCGTCCGACAGGCGATCTCCAGATTTGAAATCCAATAGGCTTTTACCCCGTCGAGCAACGGACGTCTCAGATTCCAGATGACATCTCAAGCAGATTGAATCCCGCTCCAAGGGACCGAGCTTGGAAAGCACCAATAGGCCTCCCTTACCATGGTGGAGCACATGTGCGGTCGTGTCGCCATGACAAGCCTCGCAGGTGATACCGCCATGGAGAAATGGAGGGCCGCTGTAGTGGTTGACGGTGCCTGAGTCTTCCTTCCGGACGCCGCTCATGTGGCAGATGAGGCATTGCGAGTTCAATGGCAGCGCCGATGGCATCTCTTTCGCCTGGAGATAACCGGGGCGAAGATCATAGCTGGATTTGGCTGCGTAATAACTCAGAGGAGCTTCAAACAGATAATCGTCTCGGGAGTAAATGAAGGATGTACCTTGGCGTCCTGAGCCGAAGAAATATTGCAGCCTGTATTGCCCGGAAAGCGACGGGTTGCCGGCGCGCTTGTATGTAAGAAGTACATTTCCGTTCTCTATCTTTATCCGATAGGTTATTCCGGACGAGGCCTGGGTAAACGCTCCCTGGACCGCAGCATTGATTGCCGGGCCGCTGGCGTTTGCCATCGTAGTCTCGATGTAACTTCGGTAGATTCCTTTGTGGCACTGCGCACACGCATGATCCGCCCCGCGCACTGTGTCGATGGCCGATGCGTGGCCGATGGTACTTAGCGCAAACACAAGGCATGCTTGCGCAAACTTGGATAAGGAATGGAGCACGGTAACTTCCGGGTTAACGAGTCAATTGCCGCATTCCGAAATGCGCTTTGGTGAGCCGGTACTCTCCATCGGACATCGCCGCAGCTTGCCTTCGGCTCAATGCCCACCGGTCAGCCCAGTTTGCGCACTTCGAGTGCAAGAACAGACGAAACACTCAGTGGGATTGCGGGTAATCCGCGCGAACGGTCACAATTTCATAGGGGTGGACTGGCACCTCTACGGAATCACCGTTGGTCACTTGCAACGCAGGTCCTTGTGGCTGCTCCATCAAGTTCGTCTGTTGAGCCGATATCGCTCCTTTTGGCAGATGCACCGTCACGCTTCCGGTATTGCCTGCCCATTCGTAAAAACGAAGAATAAGACTGTTGGAATTTTCCGCTTTTTTCATGGCCGTTAGAACGACGTTGGTTGGCTGCAGACCGGCAAAGGAATACTCCAACGGCATCGATCCTGAATGCGCTTCCACCTGTTGAGCCATAAGTTTGTAGTTGTACTCATATCCGTGCCGCACAGTGAGCGCCGTTTTCCAATTTCCACCATGGGGGTAAAGAGCATAGCTGAAGTGATGGTGCCCGCGGTCCGCATTCGGATCAGGTGAAACCGTGGCACGAAGCAACGATAGACGCATCACGTTTCCAACGGTGTTGTATCCATACTTTGACTCATTGATCAAACTGAATCCATGCTGCTCGTCGCCGAGGTCCGCCCAACGCAGCGCCGGTACTTCAAATTTGGCTTTTTCCCAGCTATTGTTGCGCGTGGTAGGCCGCTGAATGGTTCCGTAGGGAATCTCATAAGTCGCCATACCGCTGGAGGCGGCCAGCGGAAAAGATGCCTTGAGAAGAACATGCGTCTCGTGCCAGTCGATATCGTTCGTGACATCCACTTCGTCGGCCCCACGGTAGAGCGTAATGTCCTGCACGAAGTGCGAACTTTGCCATGTTCTGCTGACCCTTATGACAGCGCGCAGTGGCCCATTCTCCACTAGCTTTACGGAATCAGCCATATCGAGATTTGTAAATGTCTTTTCATACTCTGGGTTCAGGTTCCAGGCGTCAAAAGCCTTCGGCTTGTCCTCAAATGCAATCAATTGGTTTCCACAGCTATGGGGAGCCAGGGCTTCGAAGTTCGCGGCTTTGTTGTAGAGACTTGTGATACACCCGGTATGAGGATCTACGGTCACCTTGAGCTTGGCATTTTCAAGCGTCATTCCGTTGGCCTTGAGGTCAGTTGCAAACGGTTTTTTGCCGGTGACGACGTGCAATACCTGATAGCCAAGC
>JAJZIF010000244.1 GCA_021810735.1 Acidobacteriota bacterium | reverse complement strand
AAAAATATCAGTCGGCACAGTCGCGGCGTGCCCAAAAACAGCGGGCGTTGTCCTTGCCGCGGCCGCCTATCGATGGCGCAGCGATTTCTTGCCTCCCAAATCCAGCGAAATCAACCGCGCAACCAAAGCCGATGCCGCTGCTGGGAATTTTGCAAGAGGCTCAATAGATCGGCAAGCTTCTTCGTTGCACAAGCGGCAGGACTATACTGCTAACCGCACAGGTCGTTACATAAATAAAGAGCAGATCAATGCCGGCGCTGCGAAATTGATGGCCTGCCTTGAGTTCAGATGCGGGCGTATCAATCAAACCTAGATTGACAAGGTTTATACCTGGATGGCTTAGCCTGGTTGCAACCTCTCGAATATGATCTTCCAACCGTGATTTAAGATTTTCGAACTGTCCCCAATATGCTTCGAGACCTGTGCCGCACAGACCAACTCGCAGATTCTCAGTTTGCTTTATGGGGCCAGGTCCTCCTGCTGTTTCACGCGCAAAGTAATTGGAGCGATCATTCCAGATCGCAGTGGGACGCACGCATGGAGACGTTTCGCGCCCGCTACAATGCTCCCAGGGGAGGGATGGACACATGTGGGAGCATCGGGATGCGCGCCTGTTTCCAGAGCTGTTCCTTTGCCGATGGCCAGCAGGACCAGGTCGGCTAGTTCTTCGCCGGACTGCTGCAATACGCGTCGTGCCACGACATCTCCGTCTGCAGCGCACTGCGCAACCAGCGGCGCGAGCTGGGAAAATTCGACCATGGGAATGCGATTGCCCAAGTCCTCTAGTTCCTCGACGGTCTGCGTCTCCCAGGCGGCGTGGAGTGCAGGCAACAACGATGTCTCTTCAGAGGCATCCATTGCGTGAAAAATGGCGCGCAGCGCGAGCAGTTTGATTCTGCTTCCCGCGCCCCGGTCGCTCATCACCGGCACCCCACCCGCCCGTGCGGAACAGTTGACTGTTCGCAGTGCGACCGACAACATGGGAGCCCGTTCCCGCGATGACCAGAATTCCCCGGCTGCTATGAAATGCAGGATCCAGCGCAATCTCCTCATCGCCGCAGAGAGCGATGTGACCGCGGACGCGGGACGCGAGTGCATTCCGCACCCAGCCGGCCACGCTGGGAATCGCGATGCCGGAAAGTCCAACGCAGATGCCGATGATGGAGTTGAGTGTGACGCCGGACTGCGTCGCGACAGTGGACAAGACCGCTTCCAGATTCGTTTCCGCACTCGCTTCATCCACCCGCGTAATTTCGATAGAGTCGGCTTGCGCGCGGGCCAGTACATCGCTTCCTGTGCCCAGCACACACCGTGTTTTGGTTACGCCCGCATCGATGCCGAGAAAGTAGCTCATTCGGCTAGTTCTTTGGCTGCTGTGCAGGTAGGTTGGCCGCAGCGCGGTCGTGCGATGGCAGCAACTGCCAGATGGCAGGGTCTTCTTCGCCCAGCACCCAGGAGCAGAATCCTTCCAGACCGTCCTGTTTCACCAGATCGTAGCGTGCGGCGAAGGTGCGTGAATCCGTGTAGAAAACCCACTCCCGATCCTGAGCGCGATAGAAGTAGAACCACGCCGTCTTATCTTCAGGGTCCCACTGCAATTTGGCGTTATACGCGTGCGCCAGTTGCAACGCGGCAGGCCCACCGATGTATTCGGCAGAGTTGTTCGGTATGTTCTTGCCGCCGGGCGGCATTCCGGCAAACCAGTGATAGCCGTAGACTGCAATGCCGAGTGAGAGTTTGTCTTTGGGAACGACGGTCAGCGCGTACTTTACGTTTTCGAGCACCCATGGATAGCCCGCGACGGGTCCGGGCGGCGTATAGCGGGTGTGCTGATCGTAGGTCATCAGGCAGATCAAATCCGCCGACTGTGCCAGCGCCTTCAGGTCGTATGCTCCGCGCCAGTCGCGGTACATCCACGCGCTGTATCCTGTCTGGCCGGGATATCCAGGGGCATTCGGCACGGTGGCGATCGAAAGCTGATAGCCCGCAGCGTGCAGCGCGGCCGCAGTTTCCGCTACGGTTTGCGTCAGCGCGTCGCTGTCTTGCCAGCTAATATCCTCAAAGTCGAACTGGATCCCAAGGTAGCCGTTCTGCCGGCATTCTCGCACCAGCGATTGCTCCATCGCATGTCTGGCCGTCGCATCGTTGAAAAACTGATGGTACTGCTCGGTCCCCATGCCGCTGCCGCCAATGATCGGCATCACAGCGACGTGGTGTTTGCGCGCAACTTGCATGACCTGCGGGTTGGGACCGCCCCACACCAGACCATGCACGTCCACGGAGTACCAGGTGGGCACCAGAATGTCGATTTTGTCGGCATGGTCGAGGAACGACTGCACCGACGGCGCGGAGCTCGTCATGTAAAACAACGCTTTCGGTTGCGCCCTCACGAACGGTGTAGTGATCGCAAGCAATAGCAGAATACAAAGGGTGCGCATTTGAGGATCCCCTTGGTTCGTATAAACGATGCCAGCTTTGTGCTGATTTCCGCGTCCAGGTTGGACAGCACCCGATTCTATCTGGAATTTTGGCGTACTGTGAATGATTCACCGTCTGTGTCTGGAAACTATGTGGGAATTCCATGACGATACCATGCCGGTATTTCGGTCAGAGCTTTCGCAGCAAGATCGTTCCATTCTCGGCACACTGCAGACGGCCTTCGACGATCACCTTTTGACCGATGCTGGGCATGGTAAGGATCAAAACATCGTTGGACCCGGTGAGGTGCCGGACAAGCTTGGGTTCCGGTACGCCATCGAGCAGAAGCACTGCGTGGTCAATCGGGTTCACGCATCCGGCCCATCCCGCCTGCGGAACGAAGCGCAGACGATATTGCGTGGCGGCAACGATCTTGGCGGATATGTCCACATGGAAGCTGTAGTTGTTCCAGGTTCCAACTTCATCGTAGGCCTAGGCCGCTGCGGGAGCGTCCCATTTTGGAGGCGGCGGGGTATTCGTATCGAACACGGCGACGCGTCGGATCAGCGGACTGGTAGAGCTCTCGATTACGACCACTCGCACCGCGTCGACCAGCGTTGGCACAACCGGCTGAATTCTTTTGTGGCCGATTGCCGTGCCGGTGCCGAGCGGTACCCAAGTCCCCGCATGGCGCGCTTCCAATTTGTATCTGCGCACACGCTCGCCGAACGAGCAGTCTTCTTCGAGGATGATGGTGTCAATGCGGGCAGGGGTGGGCAGCGGCAGTGTGACGATAGTGCCGGTGCCCGATGTCTCCGCCAGACTCTTGCCGAATCGGCGCTGAATCTCTTCGCCAAACTGTCGAGCGCGCACAGCATCCGCTGCTGGCATTAACCCAGTCGTGTCCGGCGGAAGATTCAGCAGCAGTTGCGCGCCTCGCCCAATCGAGCGGTAATAGATTTCCAGCATCGCATCGAGCGACAGCAGGTTGCGCTCTTTCTTTTCGCTCCAGAACCAATTTGGCCGCAGGATAGAAACATCCACTTCATTCGGCATCCAGACCGTACCGTTGGGATCTCCGTTCAGCGCGGTCGCGATGCCGGTCTTCGCATCGGCGGCTGAGATGGAGTTCCATGCCGGATACGGCACAAAGCCATTTTCATTGCCCGCCCAGCGGATGGTCGCATGCGGTCCCTGGAAGATCATGGCATGTTGCGCATAGCGCTCAAGAATATCTCCGACGGGAATGACATTCGAGCCGTCGAACCATATTTCCACCATGGCTCCGTAGCGGGAGAGCACCTCGGTCAGCTGGCGACGATAGACGGCAGTGTAGATCCTCTGCTGCGCGGGCGTTTTGCAGAGGCCGCCAACGTCCGCCGAGAACGTAGCATCGCGCGGTGAAACATACACCCCCAGTTTCAATCCGAATTTGCGGCAGGAGGCGGAGACATCCGCCAGCACATCGCCGCGCCCGTCGCGCCATGGCGTATTGCCGATGCTGTATTTCGTCGTCTCGGTCTGCCACATGCAGAAACCGCCGGAATGCTTGGCCACGAAGACGATATATTTTGCGCCCAAATCCCGCGCGGTGGAGGCCCATTGATCCGTGTTCAGCAGTGCGGGATTGATCGCTGACAGAGGCGTGGACAGATCGTCCTGCTCGACGCCCTGCCATGTGTTGGGCGCGAAGTGGACAAACATTCCCATTTCGAGGTCCTGCCATGCCAGTTGATCCGCAGTGGGCAACGCGAGATGAGGATGAGAACTCGCAGTCGACGCGTGGTCCAGCTCAGCGCCAGCACTTCTTGTACCGGAAATGCTGGCGGCCATGCCTGCAAGAGAAGCGAGAAAGCTGCGACGGTCCATGTTCTCTGTTCCGAGTGGATTGTGGCGCCAACCATCGGTCCACTAGCTCAACCCTCCAAAGGATACAGGAGAAGGAGGGATGCCTTGGGAGAGCAGGTGGCCTCATCTCCGAAGGAAATGGCAAACGAGCCATGCCGACCTAAAAATGATCAAAGTCTTCACAACGATGTTTACATCTCTAAAAGTGACAAATACGATCACCATCTATCATTACCAATTCTGTGAATATTGCCATGGAGTTGAGCCGCAGCGCGGGCACACACGTGCAGTTTTTCCTGCCGGGCAACTGGGCAAGCAGGGTTGCGTAGTGTACATCTGTCGCGCGGCGATGCTAGGAAAAGCGCGTCTTTTTCCAAAGCCAATATCCTCCGCCCAGAAAGGTCAGGAGGAGAATCGCAAGCAGGCCGTCGGCCCAGGCCATATTCATCGGCACGGTTGGACGGCTGGCTCCGCGGGCCAGCGCAACGAAAATGCAGCATGCAGTCAGGATGATGGCATAGTCCCACCAGCCCCGGTGTATCCCAGGTGTATCTTTCGTGTCCGTGCCTGTCTGCGCTTTGAAAACGCGGGCGTGATCGAGGGAATACCGATCGCATTCGCGCGTGATGGCCCGATCGGTTGAAGCGTGTTCCGCGCTGCTGGCTGCCGATGTACTGATTCCCAGTGCGCCGAGCAGCATCAGCAACGATCCTGCAACGACGATCACGTGATGCATCGCATCGGTGGAGGCCAACTCGCCAAAGACCAACGCACCCCAGACTAAGCCCCATAACTGGTTGGTATTGGACAGGGGAATTGCACGGCCAATACCTATGTATTTTGTGGAATAGTGTTGAAACAGATCGCCGATTACCCAGCAGAAGCCACCCAGAAAGAGCCAGAACACCGCGGAATGCGCCATTCGCAATTCCGCAACGAGCGGATGGATCCCTCCGCGCAGGCTGACTGCGAGCAGCAACATGGTAACCAGCTCGCCGACGGTAAAAACGGTAACGAAGGAGAGAGGATTCATGCCGCTTAAATACGCCTTGCGGTACGGGACATACATAGTGCCCCACATCAGGCTGGCGCACAGAGCTGCCAGGATACCCTGACGGGCATGGGCAGGAGCGATCAGAGAGCCGTGCATGGAACTGTAGGCCAGCATCAGGGCGGCGATCAAAATCGCCAGTGTGCCGCCCAGGACCTTCAGCCAGTTTCTGATATTTGCTCCGCGCAATTCATTGAATAAGAGCCATCCCCAGAAAATGCCTACTAGGCAATTCGTATTCCAAAGTGGGAAGGCAATAGCCAGGCCTACATCGCGGATGGCGAATACGGTTAAGGTGTTGGCGATCGCCCAGAGAGCGCCAGCCAGAATGCCCCACACAATCAGGTGCCTGTTTTCCCGGACGTCGGCAAAAACATACGTGCTTCCCTTGAGCAGGGAAGGAATCGTCCATTGTTCGACAAATACACCCGCCACCATGCATAGAGAGATTGCAATCGGAGAAATGGTTGTGCTGGCGAGCTTTGCGGGAACTTCCGCGCCTCCCAACCATGCTCCAGCGGCCAAACCGCAGACGACGCCGACGCCATGCATCGACTGCACTGGAGAGGAGGCTGTTTTCTTTACTTCTGTCGGCAAGCAGCTTCTCCCCTAGCGTAGATACAGCAGCACGGCAATTCCAAAAAGAAGCACGACCACAGGAATCCAGAAATGACTATCGGTGAGAATCGCTTTCCACATGATGCCCTTTCCGAGTGGCTTCGTGCATGTCCATCCTACTCGACTCTAAACTTGCCCGGCACAAAAATTCTCCGAAGGGCATGGCGCGAAAAGTTTCACATGTTCCACCTATACTCGTAAGGTGCGGAGATCCGGAGACTGTGCGAGATTTCCTGTTATAAGATCGGATCGCAGATCCTTTCGGCATCCGCTTGAGAAAGGGAATTCTGTAA
>JAJZIF010000243.1 GCA_021810735.1 Acidobacteriota bacterium | reverse complement strand
CTGCACTCCGCCCGCCCCCTCACACTGTCTGCCGCGCAGCAAATGCGGCCTGTGCCATTCGCCCCCACAGGCAAAGACTTTTCCCACGCCGCCGCCTGGACTATCCACGTCTCCTGGCCCTCCGATGCCGACCTCAGCAACGTGTTCCTCAATATCCGTTACACCGGAGATGTCGCACGCCTCTACAGCGGTAAACGGCTTCTCGACGACAATTTCTGGAACGGTACGGCCTGGCAGCTCGGCATGCAGCCCTGGAAGGCACTGATCGGCAAAAAGCCTTTGCGCCTCTTGATCTTGCCAGCGCCGCAAAAGTCCGCCATCGGCTATACCGGCGAAGGCACCGAGGCGCTGCGCCACAAAGCCCAGCTTCTCGGAATCACCGCGGCGCCGCAATACCGGCTTGATGTCTCCCTCACGCATAGTCCGAATTGACCCCTAACCTCCCCAGGCCATCGCAAGCAGTGATCCTCAGCCAATCCGGTAAACCCGCTCCTCGTTGGAAGGCGCAACTCCCACCTGTGCTCTCCGGAACATCTGTTTGAATTCATTGGCCAAGCGTAGTAAAAGGTTATTGTCGTAACATGAACGCTCAAAGCCGCATCGTAAATTCTGGAAAGCCGTCGATGGGCATCTGAGATTCGTCATCTGACACCGCCTCCGAAGAGGTCGCCCTTCGGACCAGAATCACGTTTGATCTCGATTGCAGAGTGGAGCCCTATGCTGCAAATGAGAACTCTTCCCCCTGATTCCGTCTCTTCTCCAGAGTCTGCACCCTCGTGACATCTGTGATTGTGATCACATTGCATCATTGTCAGCCCATTTACTATCCGTTCTGTCAACGCATATCGCTCATTTCTTGGGACCCGTAACGAAGCACGCCTGAAAGCATGCTTCGGAAATTAGGAAATGAGGCGTTGACGTAAGAAAGAATGGACGATTTTGAAGGTGGCGGATTTGCTATCTTCTTGAGCCGTCATTCAGTACGAAAACAACAGCAATTCGCAGAGATCGCAATGGTGTCCGCCCGGAAACACCCTTTGTCTCCTGACGGGCAGTAAGCCAATAAAACCCTGCACGCAATGGGCAGATCATCTGCCACTACGGAGGTTGAAAGACGCCAATGAAACACATAGTCAGATTAGCGGTAATCGCACTGTTGCTCAGATGGACCATGCCCGCGTGGGCTGTGCCCAGCTTCGCCCGTCAGACGGGGCTCTCCTGTAACGTCTGCCACTACGATCCACCCGAACTGACTGCCTTCGGCAGGGCTTTCAAGCTCAACGGCTACACCCTCGTCAGCAACAAACCGAAACACACCATTGGAGATGGAAAATCCCTCCAGCTGCTCAACAATCTCCCCTTGGCGGTCATGCTGCTCGTCTCCGACACCGGACTCCAGACCAAGGAGCCGGGCACCCAGAACGGCACCGTCGAATTCCCGCAGCAGTTGAGCCTCTTCCTCGCCGGCGCAATCGCACCGCACTTTGGCGTCTTCGCACAGACCACCTACGACCACCAAAGTGATCACTTCACCATGGACAACACCGATCTCCGCTACGCCAAGACCTCCAAGCTCGACGGCAAAACGCTGCAATGGGGTCTGGACCTCAACAACAATCCCACCGTCGAAGACCTCTGGAACAGCACTCCCGCCTGGGGCTTCCCCTACATTTCCGCCGACCAGACCCCCGGCTCCATCGCGGCGCCTGTCATCGACGGCGGACTCGCGCAGGATGTCGCCGGCGCCGGCGCCTATGCCATGTATGACAACCACCTCTATGGTGACGTCACCCTCTACCGCTCCGAGCACGCCGGTGGCCCCGCACCCGCGGACGGCCAGAACTTCAGCTACAACATCTCCGGTGCGGCTCCCTACTGGCGCCTCGCCTGGCAGCAATACGCCGGCAAGAATTACATCGAGGTCGGCACCTACGGCATGTACATGCAGTCCTACCCGGGCGCTGTCACCGGACCGACCGACAACTATACGGATCCGGCCTTCGACTTCACCGTCCAGCGCCCCTTCGGCTCCAATGCCCTCACCGTGCATGGAACCTATATCCATGAGAGTTCCACCATGCAGGCCACTTACGACCAGGGCGGAGCCGCCATGGCCGATCATACCCTCGACGAGGGCCGCGTCAACGCAACCTACTACTGGGGCAGCAAGTACAATCTGACTGGTCAGTACTTCACTCTTGTAGGAAGCAACGATCCGGTTCTTTACGCACCCGATCCCATCGATGGCAGCCGCACCGGCAGTCCAAATACCAGTGGCTATATCGTGCAGGGAAGCTACTGGCCTGTTCAGAACATCGACCTGTCGCTCGCTTACACCGGTTATAGTCACTTCAACGGCTCCGGCGTCAATTACGATGGTTCCGGACGCAATGCATCCGACAACAACACCGTTTACGCGGCGGTCTGGTTTAACTACTAAAGGCAAATCAGGCAGGAGAATAAAAAACCATATGGAACAGCATCACCCCGCTCCCGTCCGGGAACTTGACAGCAACGTCATCGTCATCAGCAGGCGCTCCTTTTTTGGAGCCCTGCTGGGGGTCGGCGGCGTCGCGATGAGCGCACTCCTGGCGATTCCCGTTCTGCGCTATGTGCTTTACCCCCTCTACGCGAACAGTGCGTTATCCAAGTGGTCTAAAGTCGGCATCGTTGACTCACTCCCTCCCCAGGGCAGTGGACCCGTCCTCAAGCAAATCACCTTTCGCAGGCTCGACGGCTGGCGCGAAACCGTCACCACCGAATCTGTTTATGTCGAGCGCACACAGGATGGCAAAATCCGCGTGCTCTCATCGATTTGCCCCCATCTCGGCTGCACCGTGCAATGGCGCGCTGCCAAAGGCGACTTCGTCTGCCCTTGCCACGGCAGCGTCTACGGCGAGGATGGAAAACTTGTCAAAGGACCTGCGCGCCGTGGCATGGATCCTCTGCCCACCGAACAAAAAGAAGGAGAATTGCTCGTTCACTTCGAATTCTTCCGCGAGGATGTTCCATACCGCGAAGTCGTGAGCTAGCTCATACGAAGGAGATTTGATGTCGCAACAGGAAAATCCCACTACTCGTACGCAGAAGCTCCTCGGCTGGCTCGAAAGCCGCACGGGCATGAACCTCATCCTCCGCGTATCCCTCGATGAGCCCATCCCCGGAGGCGCTCGCTGGGCCTATGTCTTTGGCTCAGGACTTCTGTTCATTTTTATTTCCCAGGTCATTACCGGCCTCTGCCTCGCGCTCTACTATGTCCCCTCGGCGCAAAATGCGCACGTAACCGTCGCCTATATCAGCAAGCGCGTGGCTGCCGGAGAATTTCTACGCAGCCTCCACGTCTACGGCGCCAGCGCCATGATCATCGTGCTGGCCCTGCACTTTCTGCAAACTTTTCTGTGGGGAGCCTACAAAGGACGCCGCGAACTCCTCTGGGCCGCGGGTGGCGTGCTCGCCATCCTGGTCCTCGCCATGGGCTTCACCGGCTATCTCCTGCCGTGGGACCAGAAAGCCTACTTTGCCACCGCGGTCGCCACCAATATCGTTTCTACGATTCCATTGATCGGCCCCTGGACCGCGCACCTCATGCGCGGCGGCGACACCATCGGCACGCTCACGCTCTCCCGCTTCTATCTCATGCACGTCATCATTCTCCCGGCGATCCTCTTCGCCTTCGTTGCCGTGCATATTTATCTCTTCCGCAAGGCTGGCGCGGCCGGGCCCATCAACGAAGACCCGGTCGAACCTAAACTCCCGCCGGAAAGCTTCTATCCCAAGCAGGTCCTCATGGACCTCGTCTTTTCTCTGCTGCTGGTCGCTGGCCTCGGATTCCTCGCTTACTTCCATCCGGTCACGCTCGGACCTCGCGCCAACCCGGCCTCCACCACCTTCATCGCTCGTCCTGAGTGGTACTACCTGCCCATCTTTGAATGGCTCAAGTTCTGGGAGGGCCCGGCCACTGTCTTCGGTGTCGTGATCGCACCGGGCATCGTCGCGCTGCTCTTCTTCCTTCTGCCGTTCCTCGATCGCAGCCTCGAACGCCGCCCCTGGCGCCGTCCCATTCCACTGCTTGCGGTTTCCATCCTCTTCGGTGGACTGCTCTATCTCGGCTTCCTCAGCCACTACCAGGACATGCATAATCCCACCGTGCGCATGCAGTTGGCGCAGCAGGCAGCTCAGGAAAAGGCCTATTCGGCGGCTCCCTTCCAGCCGTTCCTGCAGTCGCCCGGTGCTCTCAACCTGCTCGCACCCGGAACTTACAACCCAGAGGTTGCCCGCGGCAAAGCGCTCTTCCAGCAGAATGGCTGCTCCAGCTGCCATGGTGCTCGAGGCCGTGGCGCCGTCGGCCCGTCCCTGGTCGGCATCGGGAAGAAATTCAACGATGCAACACTGGTATCGATCATTCATGATCCGTCCCCAGCCTTCCGTAGCGCAGGCATGCCCGGCGCACCCAGCCTGCCGATTCCTGAAGTCGAAGAACTGATCGCCTATCTGCATGCTCTCGGCACACCGGAAGAGAATGTCCCGCCGGCCATGAACCCAACGCCCGCAACCGAGGCGAACGGTGCGGCTCCCCAACCCAATGGCGCGCCTCAAGCCGTTCCGGCGGCCGCGGCCGTACCGGCTGCATCGCCCTCCGGCAGCGCCAATTCACCGCTCATTGCACAAGGCCATCAGATCTTCCAGACCCACACCTGCATGGCATGCCACGGACCCACGGCCCAGGGCACCGCCATTGCGCCGCCCCTGGCCGGCATCGGTCATTACCTCTCGGAATCCACCTTCAGCTCGCTCGTGCATCATCCCAACGCCGCCATGAGGGCGAAGGGCATGCCGGCCAACCCGTTCACCAACCAGCAGACCCAGGCGCTCTGGGCCTACCTCAACTCCATGCCGCCTCCGGCGCATCGGGCTCCCGGCGTTCCGGCCGTCGTCATCTTCAAGACGGCTGGATCCGCACCCGCACATGCTGCCGCTACGGCTCGCACAACAAGGACAGTGGCAGCTGCGGCTCCTCCGCCACCGGCCGCCAAACCGGCGCCTCAGGAAACGGCCGCAACCTCCACCACAGCGCCGGCGGGCAACATTGCCGCCGGTCATGCACTCTTCCAGCAGCACACTTGCATGGCCTGCCATGGACCCACGGCACAGGGCACCGCCATCGCCCCGCCCCTGGCCGGCATCGGCCACTACTTCCCCGAATCCACCTTCAGCTCGCTCATTCATCATCCGGTTGCGGCCATGAGGGCCAAGGGCATGCCACCCGCTCCGCTCACTGACCAGGAAACCAACGATCTGTGGGCGTTCCTCAACTCCATGCCGCCTCCGGCGCATCGCGCTCCCGGCGTACCGGCCGTCGTCATCTTCAAGACCACCGAGTCTGCACCAGCCTCAGCTGCACCCGCCGCGCCAACGCATGCCGCTGCTCCGGCCCCTGCAACGGAAGCCAAAGCCGCGGAAGCCCCTGCGCCACCGGCCGCCAAACCGGTGGTTCAGCAGACCGCGCTCACTGGCCTGGCGGCAGCCGGTCAGCACATCTTCGATACCCGCGGCTGTACCGCCTGCCACGGCGTCGGCGGCGTGGGAACCCCCTTGGCCATCTCGCTGATCGGCATCACCAGGACGGTTCCCCACGACCAGCTCATCGCGCTCATCCGCCAGCCCAACGCAAAGATGAAGGCCGGAGGCATGCCGACCTTCGGATTCGATAACACCCAGCTCAACGAGGTGGTTGCCTACCTGGCCACGCTGAAGAAGCCCACACCGGGTATAGCCAAAGCCGCGGCGGCTGTTGTGCATCATCCGCCGCACAAGCTCACTCCCCTAGAACTGGCGGGCCAGCGCGTCTACTTCAAGCAGCGCTGCTCCACCTGCCACGGCGATGGCAGCATGCAAGGCACGGCAGCCGCTCCCTCGCTCACTGCCACCGCCTCTGAGCTTCCTCCGTCCATGATCGAGCACCTGCTCCTTCATCCGTCGGAACTCATGCAGTCGCATGGCATGCCCGCGATCGACCTGAACAAGACCGACATGAAGGCTCTCGTCGCCTTCGTCCGCTCCCTCAGGTACAACCGCTAACCCCGGATGGCTGCCGGCTCCATCTCTGCCGGCAGTCATCAGCTCCCAACAGTTTCAGCCTTACAAAGGCAGGTTGCGGCCGGAAAACTCCCTCCGGGATTCCGAATCGCAACCTGCCGATGTACTTTTAGCCTGAATTCCGAAGTTGAAC
>JAJZIF010000242.1 GCA_021810735.1 Acidobacteriota bacterium | reverse complement strand
ACGAGGGGAACGTGAAGATTCATACGCTCGACCGGATCGATTCTCTGCTGGGGAAGTCGATAGGAACCCGGATCACGTACAAACAGTTGGCAAGTTCCAGCAGGGAGTAAAGTATATAATTCCCAAAAATAATAACCAACGCCCTGTTTGGTTCCGGCTACGCCGGGTTAGGATGAGAGTTCAGCTTGGATGGGGAGAATTTTGACGGAACCGGCGCATGAAGATCTGGCTTCGAAAAAGTGGGGAAGCGGAGTGGTCGTGTGAACGAGTCTTCCTTGCATGAGGAATCATCATTCGCTGCGCCTTCCTCTGCTGTCGCGTGGAGGCGTTGGCGTAGGCAGCTTGAACCGGTGGCTGCCATCCTGGCTCTGGTTCCAATTGCGCTGTTTCTAACCGCTGCGGTGGCGCGTCTTTCTTACGGATTTCCCCTGGAGCAGTTGGAAGGCTCGATGCTGCTGGCGGCGGAACGCGTGGCGCACGGCCTGCCCATCTATGTGCGTCCAAACTTCCGCTTCATTCCCTACATGTACGCGCCGGCATATTATTACGTTTCCGGATGGATGGTGCGACTGCTTGGCCCTCGTTTTTTTGCGCTGCGCCTGGTCTCGCTGTTGAGTACGTGCGCATCGCTGGCGATCATCTATCTACTTGTCCTTTTCGACACGCCGGGCAGCAAACAACGCAGGCACCTGGCCGCGCTGGCCGCAGCCGGCCTGTATGCGGCTGCATATCCATGGACGCGCCAGTGGTTCGATCTGGGACGGCTGGACTCGTTCTATGTTCTTCTGCTTTTGCTGGCATTACTGTGCACGCGCCGCCTGCATCCGATCTTCGCAGCGGCCGCGTGGACACTGACATTTCTCGCCAAGCAAACCATCTTTCCGGTTGCCGTGGTTCTACTTTGTACCGACTGGAAACGTCCACGGCGGCTGTTGCTGGGGCTGGGAAGTTTTCTGCTGCTGACCGCGATCTGCACCCGGCTGTTGGATCACGCAACGCAAGGCTGGTTCTGGTTCTACGCGTTTACCGTCCCGCACGCGAATGCTGACCTGTTGCTGCGTCCGGCGGTGTCGTTCATTCCTTCAGAACTGATTGCGCCGTTCGGCGTGGCGTTGCTGATTGCGGGCATGGCGTGGGCCTGGACGCGCCCGGCGCTTGGCAATTTCGCGGCGCGTTTCTACCTGCTCGCCGGGGCATCTATCTTTGCGCTCTGCTGGTTTTTGCAGGCACACGCCGGCGCCACCCTCAACACTCCGATGCCTGTCTATGCCGTCATCGCTGTTATTTTCGGAATCTCGTTTGGCCGTCTGGATGCTTTTCTAGCGTTGAAATCCTTGGAGCCTGCTCGCGTCTTCCTGTTGGCGGCAGTGGCGATTCCCCTGGTTAGTTGGGTCTACAGTCCGCACGATGTGACCCCGCGTCCGGAACTCACCGCTTCGCGGCAAGAATTGATCGCATGGCTGCGCACTTTTCCAGGCGACGTCTTCCTGCCCTCCAATCCCTATGAAGGAGTGTTGGCCGGCAAGCAATGGCATCCCGACAACGCTGCGTTTCACGACGCATTGCGTCCCGACCTTCCCGATGTCCGGGAGCCGGTGTTGGCGGAAATTTCCACTGAGATTGACCAGGAGAAATTCGACGCGATCGTGCTGGATGGCTTGCCAGCGCAGATACTTCCGGGGCAGACCTGGCTGCCGGCCGACCTTGGTCGTCACTATCCTGTCGTCGGAATCGTGCCTGGCGGCGACGCCGGCGACCCGTTCGGGCCGCATCCGGTCTATTTTTTGCTGCCTTGCCGGGAGCAGGCATTGGCCATTGCCAAGAAATGGACGCTGATTGAAACTGGCGGATCCTCCCCCTGTACAACTGACTAACTCCGCGCGCCGCTGATAGACTAAAAGGACCGTGGTGGAACTGGCACCCTCAATACTTTCCGCAGACTTTGCCCATTTGGCGGGGCAGATCCAAGCCGCTGAACGAGGCGGTGCAACCGTCATCCATGTGGATGTGATGGATGGTCATTTCGTGCCGAACATTACCATCGGTCCGCCAGTGGTCGCATCTCTGCGCAAAGTGACCAGGTTGCCGCTCGATTGCCATTTGATGATCGAGAACCCGGATGAGTTTATCCCCGCATTGGCTGAAGCGGGAGCGAATTGGGTCAGTGTGCATTACGAGGCATGCCGTCATCTACATCGCTCGTTGGAACTGATCGCGCAGCATGGAATGAAGCCTGCGGTGGTCATCAACCCGGCGACACGGGTCAATTTGCTGATCGACATTCTGCCCATGGTGCACCACGTTCTGGTGATGAGCGTCAACCCCGGCTTTGGCGGACAAAAGTTCATCCCATTTTCGCTGGAGAAGATTCGGCATTTATGTGCAGTTCGCGCCGAGCTGGGGTTGGAGTATCGAGTGGAAGTTGACGGCGGAGTTGCATCCGATACGGTTGCGCAAGTAGTCGAGGCGGGAGCCGACCTGCTGGTGGCTGGACAGGCGATCTTTGGCGATGGGCATCCCGAAGAAAATGCGCGCCGGCTGCTGCTCATGGCGCGCGAGGCCACAAGCCCGCCATCGAAACAAGGCACGAAACATTCCGGTCCACGAAAAAATGTGCGTGAAACTGGCAGACCGCTTCACCGAACCACTGGCAAGCGCAAAAGTCTGCTGAGGGGAAGTACAGTATGAATCAGTCCATGAATCGTTTTCTGAATCGCTCACCTCAACGCTACATCGCGCTGTGCGCGTCGGTCGTTCTCTGCGGCAGCATGGCTCACGCGGGAATCTTCCACCGCAGGCAAAAGCCGCTCTCGCAAAAAGACGATGCGCTGGCCAGCGTTGCCTCCAACCAGCCGGACAAGGAGTTGTTCGATCGCGCGATGATTGCCTTGAAAAAGGGCAAGTACGATATCGCCCGGCTGGATCTGCAAACGCTGTTGAATACCTATCCCGATTCCGAATACCAGATGCGCGCCAAGCTCGCCATCGGAGACACCTGGTACAACGAGGGCGGAACCGCCGCCCTGCAGCAGGCCGAAGAAGAGTACAAGGATTTCATCACCTTCTTTCCTGACAAGCCGGAAGCCGCGGAAGCGCAGATGAAAGTGGCGGACATCTACTATAAGCAGATGGAAAAGCCGGACCGCGATCCCACCAATGCGACCCGCGCCCAGGAAGAATACCGGGCCATGATCCTGCAATATCCTGACTCCAGCTTGATCCCTCAGGCCAAGCAGCGCTTGCGCGAAGTGCAGGAGGTTTTGGGCGACCATGAATTCGATATAGGCGCGTTTTATCAGACGCGGATGAACTATGCCGCGGCTGTCGCCCGGCTGCAATCCATTATCGATACCTATCCTCTATACAGTCGGGTCGATGAGGCGCTGCTGGACGTCGGCGATTCCTATGCCGCAGAGGCGCGCAATATGGCGAGTATGCGCATCGACCCCGCGGCGAAGGCCCGCCTGATAAAGCTCTTCAACGATCGCGCCGCGCATGCCTACGACCGTGTCGTCCTCGAGTATCCAATGGCGCCGCATGCGGATGATGCGCGCGATAGGCTGGAGGCCATGAATCGACCGGTGCCGCAACCCAGCCAGGAGCAAATTGCCGCGAGCGCAGCCATTGAGCAGAGTCGGGCCCCAATCAACTTGAAATACAAGGCATTTCTGTTGATCACAGCGCGGCCTTCCACCGTGCAGGCGGCGCGGGTTGGGGAGCCAAGCCTCACCAATCCGTCTCAAATCATCGCCCCATCCCTGGTAAAGGGCGCCGTTGCAGACATCAACTGGGCGATCAAGCCGGATGGGAAGCCCGCTCCGAATGTAGCTGGTACATCGAACGATCTCAACGCGCTCGCCTCAGTTGCGGGCAGCGGCGCATCCGAGAATCCCTCCGCTACCGGCCAGCAGCCCGGCGCATCAGGAACGAATGGCGTGCAGATGAATGATATGTCCGGCGACGAGAATGTGACTGGAACAGTTGCCAATCCAGAACAGTCCGCCCCGACGAACGCAGTCCAGCCTCCGGCCGGTTCTGAGCCCAGTCCACCAGCGACCACGCCATCTGCGGGTGGTAACGCGAATCCTGCCGTTCCCCCGGCCAACACAACCGACACCAATGGCACCCCTGCCGTCTGGCCATCCGCAACCAAGGACAATGGCGGTTTGCCAACCGTAACTCCTCCCAACAGCACGCCCCTCCCTGCGGCACAAAAGGCAGCCCCGGCGCCAGATCAGGTGAACGACGTATCCCAGAGCGCCAATCCCGCAAACACTGTGGAGGAAAATACAGCCCAAGTCGGCAAGAAGAAGAAAAAGAATCCTAAGCCGAAGTTTGAAGGCAAAGAAGAATCGTCGAGCGCGCACAAGAAGAAGAAGGGCCTGCGTAAGCTGAATCCGTTTTAACTCTGAAGCCGAACTGGTGAGCGGCGCCGCCGAAATGGCGGCGCCTGCCGTACGGTTCAGCGTTTGTATACAAGATAAGGGGGCATCCGGTGAGGCGACTGATATTTTCGGCCTGCGCTCGTTCACGCTTCGCTTCCGGCATTATTTTGCTTGGAATGATGGCGGCGATGGGCGCACACGCCCAACAGGTAGCCCAAACTACCACTCGCCCAACGCTGCCACCAACTCCTGACATTCACGCAGATCGCACCGTGACTTTGTACTTTCTCGATCCGGGCGCGAATGAGGTAAAGCTAAGTCTCGAAGGACGGCCCCACCCGTTGCCCATGGAGAAAGACAGCCAGGGCGTGTGGAGCATTACCGTTGGCCCGTTGGAGCCGGCGATTTATGAGTATAAGTTCCTGGCCGATGGAGTGCCGTTACTCGACCCGGCCAATCCGCGGATCGTTCCGAATCTGCGCAGTCCTTCGGACGTGCTCGAAGTTCCTGGGCCGCAACCTGAACTATGGGATGTGCAAGATGTGGCCCACGGGATTGTTCACCAGCACTTCTACAAGTCCGCGATTGTCGGCGATCAGAGGGATTATTTTGTGTATACGCCGCCGGGTTACGACCCGCGTGCGCACAAGAAATATCCTGTGTTGTACCTGCTGCATGGATACAGTGACGACGCGCGTGCCTGGATCGCGACGGGCCGGGCCAATGTCATCCTTGACAATCTGATTGACCAGGGCAAGGTCAAGCCGATGATCGTTGTCATGCCGCTCGGCTACGGCGCGCCGGAGATTGTTACCGGGCCGCGGGCCGACTTCAACGTCGTATCGCTGCGCGAGAAAAATTTCGATCTCTTCACGCAGGCACTGTTGAAAGAAGTGATTCCGCAAGTGCAGTCCATGTACCGCGTCTCAGATAAGCGGGAAGATCGCGCCATTGCCGGCCTGTCCATGGGCGGTGCGGAGAGCTTGCTGACAGGTCTGAACCACATCGATACGTTTGCCTGGGTCGGATCGTTCAGTGCCGGGGGATTGGGCACGGATTTTGCCCAGGATTTTCCTTCGCTGGATGCAAAGAACGCCGCCCGGTTGCGTCTGCTGTGGATTGCCTGCGGGTCGGACGATCGCTACACAGGAAGGTCGCCGTTGATCACGCTGAATCGACAAGTGGTCGCGTGGTTACGGTCGAAGAATATTCCGGTGACGTTTGTGGAAACTCCGGGTATGCACGAGTGGCCCGTCTGGCGCAATAATCTGATCCAGTTTTCTCAGTTATTGTTTCAACCCAGGTAGGTTCGCTCGAAGCGAAGTGCGGTCTCGCGTGCAGCCCATCCGCGCTGTGCTATCGTGAAATTTGGCTGGATGGTGATTCGTCCGGTCCTTCCAAATCCATGCCCCGCGAACTTCCTAAATCCTACGACCCGACTGCCATTGAAGATAAATGGGCAGAATACTGGGTGCGCGAGCAGATATTTGCCGCTCCTACGCCCGATCCTGCTTCTCCCCGCCACGACACATTTACCATGCTGCTGCCTCCGCCGAACGTCACCGGACGCCTGCACATGGGCCACATGCTCAACCAGACGGAGATGGACATCCTAACCCGCTGGCACCGTATGCGCGGCGACTTGTCTCTATGGGTCCCCGGTACCGACCACGCTGGCATCGCCACGCAGATGATGGTCGAACGCAAGCTTGCCGAGGAAGGGAAGACCCGCCAGCAACTGGGCCGCGAGGCCTTCGTCGAGCGCGTATGGCAGTGGAAGAAGGAGTATGGCGGGGCAATCCTCGACCAGATGAAACGCCTGGGCGCAAGCGTGGACTGGTCGCGCGAATATTTCACCATGGACGAGCGGCTGTCCGTCGCTGTCA
>JAJZIF010000241.1 GCA_021810735.1 Acidobacteriota bacterium | reverse complement strand
CAAGAAACTGAGCCATCCCGGATACTAATAACGATGTTGCGTGCCATGTTTGTTCTCCTTTCGAGATAAGTCATACCGGCAATTTCCGGCTCATTTCCCTCCACCAACAGGACAGCCGTGCGCATGGCGCGTCCCGCATACCCACCCTTTATCGCTGGTGCTTCGGTATCCGCGTCCCTGCGTAAAAGAGCCAGGATTAGGGCGCGGCCAGTAACAGGGCTTTTTGAGGCAGTCCCGGTCACACACATCGACCGTTTCTTTGAGTTCTTTATCTTTGATTTTCACAGTTACCTCTGTTCAACCCATAACCAGCCATCCCGCCATATCTGTAGAAAGGCGCGTGACCAACTCAATCTTCCGTTCGTCTTGCGCTGGTCCTCATTAAGGATTTATCATTAATCCAGAAGTTCTTTTTCTTTTCATCGATATAAAGACTAATGATCGCGGCCAACCGTTCAACCGCGATTTTATGACTTGACTGCGAACGTTTTTTGCCGCGTTGTCCATTGTGTTTTTTTGTGCTCATCATTTACTCTCCTTATCAACCGTAGAGACATCCCTGCCCGTTTTGGCGAGCCAGCAAACTCTCCAAAAGCGACATTCTTCCTGAAAGCTCCGTCATCCTGGGGTAAAATTTCATTGAGCCTTTCCCAAACCCTTGCCGTCCAGACGAACGCTGCCCGCCGCACCCGATTTACGGCCTCGACGAAAAAAGCCACTTCCGCCTGAGTCCGCTCCGCCACTTCCCGCGACTCGCCAGACTCATGCAGAGCGTCAAACAGAGGACGCGGGCGCTCGGTAATGGCCACCGTCGCCTTTACGGCCAGTATCGCCATGAACAGCATCCAGACCATCCTCATTGAACCCTCCTTCGCGCAACTGAAACTTTTCACCGTCCCAATGCGCCTCCCAACCTAATTCCTCGGCCATATGCCGTACCACCCGCGTAATCTCCGCCAGCGGCAAATCCGCGCCCACGATCTCAATGTGCATGACTATCTCCAGGCGTTTCCTGCAGGACATCCATCACCCCCTGCAACCGCTGGAGTTTCTTTTCGATCACCACCAACACATCCAGCAGGTCTATGGCATATTCACCCAGCAACGGATGATCCGCCGACACCATGTCCTGCAAATCCTGATGCAGCAAATTCGCGGATTGCGTGGCTTTGATGACCGTTTCCCGGTCCTTTTCTCTACTGCTCGACGGACTCATGCTGATGATCCTCACCTGATTCATTCCACCGCCCGCACCGGCGACTCCGCAGCCGGTTCCGGCTGCTGCACATATTTCTTCATCACCACCATGCCCATGCGCTCCAGCTCCGCCCCCTGTTCCGGCGATACGCCCCTGGTACGCACCACATCCAGCGCCCCCAGAATCTGCGCAAAACTCAGGCCGAAAAACGACTCGCCCTGCAATGCTTTGGAAAAAGTCCGGCGCATCTCACTTTTCGAGGACGGGATGCCCGCAGCCAGTGCTTCCTTCTTCGCCATCAGCTTGCGAATCTGTTCCTCGATCTTCTCCATTTCCGTCATGACCGTTCTCCTCCGTTAAAAATCAAACAACGCGAAGACATCTTCTTTTATCGCTTCCGGTTTCGACTGCGGTTCCACCTCGCCCCGTGCATCCAGCCACCAGACCGGAATCGCAGCACCCTGCTCACACTCCAGGCGGTACCCGTTCGCCACCAGCGCGGCAATGTCCACTTCAAACTCCGCACCGTAACGGTTCGACAAGATCACCACTTCCCGGTCCACCATGACGACCTGATAGCGGTTTTCCGCCCGTATCATCCACATCACAGATCTCCCGGAACGCAAGAAACCCGACAGCATTGCACGCTTCCCACCAGATGCATGACGTTCCCCCGCCTCCCTTTTTCCTGTTACAAGTTGGTGCCGCAAACTTTATGAGCTTATCCATTCACTATTTGTAAATAGCTTAGTAACCTTGTATGCCCTTGTCAAGAAAAAAGAAGCCGCGCTCCGACAGCTTATCATCAGGCTGGCGCGGTTAGCAGTTAGGCAGCCTAACTTACCGATAACAAAGGAACCTGTATCTCTATCCCTACGGCAAGTATATCTGCATCGTTTAGGATGGGAGTAACTATCCCTTTGAATCCCGGGTTTTCTGAGGCCAAGAATTTTCGCCCCTGATCCTCAGTAAGTAACCCAATCAGTCGTGTCTGACCGATATTCGCGAGGATGATATCTCCCGGTCTGGGGCGAGGGCGATCCGGATCAAAAGCGACCCAAGCACCATCCTGAACCAAAGGCTCCATGGATTTGCCGTGCATCTGATAGAAGAATGACCGCTCGCTGCAGGACGTGCTGACCATACGCCACTGTATGTTGGATTCAGGTCGTATGGCATCAATGATCCGTGAACGCAATTCAGTAAAATCCGATGGTAAGCCAGTGAAGCAAGGTAGGGGCCTGCCCTCAATGTGAGGGCGCATACCGTGTTGAAAATTCAACTGATCCTGCGTTATTCGATAGCTACGATTGGTGCTTCGCCCTTGCTGGAGCTCGTTTATATCCAGATGATACAGTCTGGCAACAGCTTCGATACGATCCTGCCCCGGGGGGCTGCCGTTGGACCGCTCCCAATGAGAAACCGCTTCTCGGCGCACATCCAGCTGCTTCGCTACTTCCGACTGCTTCAAGCCTAGTCTTAGACGCGCCTCTTTGAACTTGTCCGCCAGAGGGTTGGTAACGAGAGACTCCGTCTTCTCACGTTCCCAGATCGCGACCAACTCATCCTTGGGGACCTGATAGATATCAGCAATCCTTGCCAGATGCATCTTCGCCGGCAATCGGCTTTTGCTGGACTCCCATTGCGCAACCGATGATTCCCGTATTTTCAATTCATTAGCAATGGCCCTCTGGGTCAGGTTCAAGGCAGTGCGCGCTAGGTGCAGGCGCTTGGCGAACTCACCAAATCGGTCGTTGCTGTTTTCTTGGTCACTCATACCGTACCTACCAATGATGGGCTAGTTAGTATACCGGAACACGATACCCTTACGCATATTTTCATGCGCTAGAAACAGGCGTGCGATTTAGGGATGAAACCGTATTGACTCCGCGCACGCTCTTAGTTACTCTTTTTTACGTATGAGAAAGGCAGGCTATGTAACCAATTCGATCATTCAGTGTGTGGGCGGCGCACAGGTTGCGGCTCGCGCTATAGGGATCAGTGCGCCAGCCGTCTATCAGTGGCACGGTATCGTGCCCGAAGCCCGTATCGCCAATTTCTGCCATAGCTTCGGGGTTTCCCAAGATGCCGTGCGCGAAAGCAACGCGCGAATGGCCCAGCAGAAAGACGCACCGCGTCCTGCCGCCAGCTCCCAGAAAGTCTCCACCGGGCGCAAAGGCTTCACCCAGATTTCCACCCAAGAACTGCAGGCGCTGAAAACCTTGGCATCCCTGTACCTGAAAATCCATCCCGACAGAACGGAGGTCGATTCAACGCCTCACGACTGCGGCACCAGTAGTGAGCGGGAGCCCGGAAACCGGAAAAGAAGTAATACAGATTTCGATCCAGTCCACGAAAAACGCGTTTGCGGCACCAAGGGGGAGTAAGGCCCCGAAAATTTTTGCGGCACCAAGGGGGAGACAACTCCAAAGGAGATCCATGATGCAACCATACGACCCGACAACACTCTCACCGGCAGGCCTAAAATCCCTGCAGGAGCTTGCCGCCACCACACAATCATCCAGCATTCGCGCCGCAGCGATACTGGCATCCACACCGCCACCACCCCGCATCCGGGTCATTGCCCGGCCTGACCCCGACGGCAATCCGGTTTTTTGGGGGGTCCTCGATGAGGTCGATCCCGGCGACATGCTCATTCTCACCGACGGTATCCGCGATTGGCCCGCCCAGGTGTCGGCGGCCACCGATACGCTCATCACGGCCCGCGACGCTCACGGTCAATGGCTGTTTTCGCGCCGGGGCCCTCGCGCCGGCCACATCGCGGGGCACTAAGATGGCCATCATTGATATGAGCGGGATCGATCAGGCGCGAACCGGCCTGGAACCTCATCTGCCCTCCCGCAGCCCCGAAGACTGGTACCACCTCGCCTGTGGAATTGCCAAATCCTTCGGCGCGCACCTGCATCTCGAAACCCATGGCGGCGCACGCGCCGATTTCCGCGAGGACTCTCCCTCCCTGGTGATCTGGTCGACCGGCTTCTGGTATGACCACCGGGGCGGGGAACGCGGGGGCGCTACCAGTCTGGTCCAGCATCTACAAGAGGTCCGGGGACTGGTCCACGACGCGCGACAGGGCGATCTCACCGAGGCCGAATGGCTGGCGCTGTCCACCGGACGCTGCGGCGCCCGGTCCCGATCCGCCCTCAGCCCCGCACAGGCCGAATTGCGCTGGTCGCAACTGGATTGGGGCACCGCATCCCGTGGGCATGTCTCCGGATGCCGCGTGCCCAACGATGCCGACCGCGAGGTCTGTCTGGAGCAGCAGAGTTCCGTTTTCGACTATCTGCGTTCACGCGGTCTGTCCACCCAATGGTGCCGGACAGGCATCATCGGGACCCGGCTGCTGCAGGACACAGACATAGAACGCAAACAGCAGGACCAAGGTGCGGATTTCCTCTTCGGCATCCCCTACTGGCCCTTCGCCCACTTCCTGCCCGGAACCCGCAAGCACCCCAACGTCGACCGCATGTGCGGGATGCAACGCACCTTCCTGGCCCATGGCATAGATGATTATCATCCGGTCCGTAAAACCGGGCGCGCCATGATGGGACCCGCCGGCATGACCCGTATCGATGTGCCCGCCAACCCAGATCCCCAGGGCCGGGGGTTGCACCCTGCAAAGAGATGGGGGGCCAGCGACACCACCATCCTGCAACTGCTGGCGCAGGGCAAAAAACTGAATTTCTACAGCGAAGGCCTGGAATCCGGCCTCGCCGTGGCGCAGCAAACAGGCGGCATCCTGCATGTCCTCTGGTCCACCAGCGGCTTTAAAAATCTCGCGGAAGCCATCCTCGATCTCGACGCCGACGCCTTACCGGCCCCTGACCCCGACGAAGTGCATATCCTGCTGGTCGACCGCGACAAAAACCGCGAAGGCGAAAAAGCCGCCGCCTACTTTGGCCGCACTCTGGAAGCCATCGGACGCCGGGTGCTCTATCTCCTGCCACCCCCACCCGCAGGCTTGCAGCCGGCAGGCTTGCAGACGGCAGCCCCGCAGGTGGGAGACTTGCCGTCCGCAGCTCTGCAGTCTGCCGCCCTGTACCCCAGAGATTCACAGTCGGCAGACTTGCCGTCGGCAGGCTTGCAGGCTGCAAACGATAACTGGTTCGGCGATTGGGACGATGCGCTCACCGAGGGACGCATGGATGCCGCACTCCAACAGGCCATCCGGGACGCCGCCGAAAACCTGCGTCACGCCCCGCTCCACACGCCCGAAGATGTCGCCACCGGGGAAGCTCTACGGTCCATCCCTGCCGTACCACGCTCCCCACTCAAAGCCATCCATGAGGTCCGCATCGAGATGGATATGCGCGAGTATCGCCGCAAGCACCTGGAGGCCGCGAAAACGCGGGGCGTCTGGACCAATGTGGATTCCACCGGGGCCGGCAAGACCCGCATGCTCGCCAGACTGACAGCGCCCGACGGCGACAAGGACCACCTGGTCATCTCCACCCCGCAACGCCGGGACGCCAATCGTATCTTCGATACCAACCGCGATCAGGACGGCACGTACTACCTGCGTAATAGCCGGACCAACTCCATCGCCAACGAGGACGATGTAAAAAATCTGATCCTGGACCGCCTCGATGCCGTCGACGGCAAACCACTCTGGACCCGCGATTCGGATTGTGTCATCGACGCCGAGACCACCCGGCAACACATCGCGGACAATACGCTTCCCGGATGCTGGCGCAGCAAACTGCAATCCGGCGTGCAGATGGACCTGACCGGGGCTTTCAGCCAGGAAAACGGCGAGATGCACCCCGACATCCTGACCCATCAGCACCACGGCTGCGGCAAGGACTGCGCCACCTGCCCCGCCGGTTGTATCGCTCAAATCCTGGTACGCGCCCTGCAAAAACCCGACGAGGCCGAAGTGACCCTGGAAGAACTGGATGCGCCGGTCAAAAACCTGGGACCGTATCCGGTATACGGGCAAAACATCGCCGTCACCAAAGCCACCCTGGGCCAATTCCTGCCCTGCGCATCACAACTCAACCGGCTGTTGTCCTACGGCGAAAAAGCCTGCTGCACGACTACCACGCTCGGCCAGTACG
>JAJZIF010000240.1 GCA_021810735.1 Acidobacteriota bacterium | reverse complement strand
CGCGGAGCCGTCCATCTCCGATGCTACGTTGCCCGCGACCGGGCCGGCGACGACAGAAATTTTTGGCGACATTGAATTTCGCAACTTGAGCTTCACCTATGACAACGGCACGGCCCCGGTGCTGCGCAACATCAATCTCCGCATTCCAGCGGGCAGCAGTTTCGCCATCGTTGGACCGACCGGCTCCGGCAAGACCACGCTGGTGCGGCTCATCCCACGGCTGCTCGAAGTGGAACGAGGGATGCTCCTGTTGGATGGACGTTCTGTCATGGATTATCCGCTGGCAATGGAGCGGCGCGCCATCGGATTTGTTCCCCAGGAAACGTTCCTCTTCAGTCAATCGATTCGGGAAAATATTGCCTTTGGGGCTCCGGACGCGCCTGAGGAAGAAATTCTGAAAGCCGCTGGCACCGCGCATATCCGCGATGAAATTCTCGAGTTTCCAAAAGGGTTTGACACCCTGGTGGGGGAACGCGGCATTACGTTGTCGGGCGGGCAAAAACAGCGCACGGCGATCGCGCGGGCCCTGGTGCGCGACCCTCGCATCCTGATCCTCGATGACGCATTGTCGAGCGTCGATACCTATACCGAGGAGCGCATTCTGAATGGCCTGGCGGAAGCCATGCGCGGCCGCACCACGATTTTTATTTCCCATCGCGTCTCGACAGTACGCCACGCCGACCAGATTGCCGTCCTGGTCAATGGCTCCATCGTCGAACTGGGCACACACGACGAGTTGATCGCGCGCAACGGCTACTACACCGAATTGCATGAGAAGCAGATGCTGGAAGAAGAGCTCGCCGTCGTCGGTTGATCCTTCGGGGTCTACTTCCCCTTGCCGGATTCCGTTATGCCCATCGCTTTTACGATGACGCGTTTGCGCCGCTGGCCGTCGAACTCCGCATAAAATACGCGCTGCCATGGGCCCAGATCGAGCTTGCCTCCGGTGATGGGCAGCGTGGTCTCATGGTGCAACAACAGCGACTTCAGATGAGCGTCGCCGTTGTCCTCGCCGGTCTGGTGATGCCTGTAATCCGGACCCACGGGCGCCAGCTTGTCCAGCCATTCCATGATGTCTTCAATCAGACCTTCTTCCAGATCGTTGACGTACACCGCGGCGGTGATGTGCATGGGCGAAACAAAACACAGCCCGTCCTGAATGCCGCTGCGGCGAACAATCTCCTCGACCTGCGGCGTAATGTGGACGATCTCGCGCCGCTGGGGCGTTTGCATGTGCAGGTATTCCGTATGTACCTTCATGCAACATAGGATACTGAGAAGAGTTGGCGTGCTGCCAGCCCATGTGAAATGGATAAGAGCCGTCGCAACCGGAAGTCTTCGCGCAGTTCCAGCGCTGCCCCCGTACCGGAGGAAACTCTGCGCGCCATGTACGCCGCGCTGCTGGCTGCCTACGGAACCCGCAAGTGGTGGCCGGCCGATACCGCATTTGAGGTGGTGCTTGGGGCGTACCTGACACAGGCCACGGCATGGCGCAGCGTGGAGCGTTCCATCGCCAACCTGCGGCAGGCGAATATGCTGACCGTTGAGGGCATCCGCGGCATTGCGGAAGAGACGCTGCGCGAACTGATTCGGCCCTCGGGTTTTGTTGTGCGCAAGGCAGCCTCCATCAAGACTTTTGTGCGATTTTTAGATGAGCGCTACAACGGCTCGCTCGAACGGATGGCGAGCCAGCCAACCGCCGACCTGCGCGCTCAATTGCTCGCGCTGCCAGGCGTCGGACCCGAAACCGCCGATGCGATTCTTCTCTATGGGCTGGGACATCCGATCTTTGTGGTGGACGAATACCTCCGGCGAGTGGCAACAAGGCACGAACTGGTTGCAGCCAATGCGCGCTATGCGGAATTGCAGGCACTGGGCGATGCTGCGGTTGCGAGCGATAGCCGCGAAGAAACCGCCCGCCACGCCAATGAACTGCACGCGTTGATTGTCGAAGTTGGCAAACGCCACTGCGGCACCGCGCCGCGCTGCGATGGCTGCCCCTTGCAGCCATTTCTTCCCTGACTTTCGATTCGACCGTTATACTAAACACTCTCGCGCTGGTTCAGCTGGCCACGCGGAGCAGATCGTCGACACTGAAAGGAAGCATCCATGAAACTCTCGCGTACCCTGAGTACGTTCGCCATCGCTAGCCTGCTGACCGGCGGCCTTGCCATGGCGCAAACCACCACACTGAAAGGCACCGTCAGCGACCAGATGTGCGGCGCGAAACACATGATGGCCGGCGCCAGCCCCGCGAAATGTACGCGGGAATGCGTGGGCATGGGCTCTCCCTACGCGCTGGTAGTCGGCAACAAAGTGTATACGCTGCAAGGCAGCCCCGAGATAAAGAAAGAGCTGTATGCGTTGGCGGGCGCGCCTGCCGTGGTCAAGGGCAGCGTTTCCGGAACGACGATACAGGTTGCCTCTGTCGCGCCGGGCAAATAAACGCACGACGATGCCTCTCACACTCCACGTGGCAACAACGAATCCCGGCAAGCTGCGCGACTTCGCAACCGCTGCCGAACAACATGCCGGAGAAGTTGAATTCCTCTCCCTGCGTGGAATGGAAGACATTGAACCGCCGCCGGAAAACGGGGCGACATTTGAAGAGAATGCTCGCAGCAAGGCAATAGAATATAGCCGGCACGCCCCCGGCTGCATTGTGCTGGCGGACGATTCGGGCCTGGAAGTCGATGCGTTGCACGGCGCACCCGGCGTGCGCTCCGCCCGCTACGCCGCGGATGCAGGTTTTGCTCCCGATCTGCTCGGCACCGAGACGGATGACACGCGTAACAATTTATTGCTGCTGAAAAATATGAGCGGCGTGGCGAAAGATCAGCGCGGCGCCCGCTATCGCTGCGTGCTGGCGGCTGCCCGCGATGGAGAATGCATCGCTGTCGGGGATGGCGCGGTGGAGGGAACCATTCTCGACGCTCCCCGTGGCAGGGGCGGATTTGGCTACGATCCTCTGTTTTATTTGCCGGAATTGGGTCAGACGATGGCGGAAATCAGCCTGGAACAGAAGCACCCGATCAGCCATCGCGGGAATGCATTGCGCAGCCTGCTGGCACAGATCATCCCGAGCAATCTCGAAGCGCTATAGCCGTTTACAGATACTGTAGTTAAAAATGAGATGAGTCATTCTGAGCGAAGCGAAGAATCCAGAGGGTGACGGCGGCAATGACCAGGCGCATATCGTCTGGATTCTTCACTCCGCTGCGCTCCGTTCAGAATGACTCCCTTTCACAAGTAACTACACCTACTGTCAACCCGCTCTACACCGATAATTCAGAGCGGTTCGCTAGACCAGTTTCACAGTTGCTGTAATGCGGACATAGCGCTATCCCACCCTAGCTGCGCTAGGATGGGGCACCCAAACCTTACGCTATCTGTGAAAATGCTCTAACTTTTCGCACTCAGCTCAAACCCTGGGGTGATGGTAGTCGCAACATCCTCGCGCTTTCTGCAACTTGCCAACAGATAGTCGCGATTCATCCTGGCGATCACTTCCAGCGGAATTTCTTTGGGACACGCGCCCGTACACTCGCCAATGTTGGTGCAGTTGCCAAAGGCTTCGGCATTCATCTGTGCCACCATGCTCAGGGCGCGGCGATCGCGCTCCGGCTTGCCCTGGGGAAGAGTCCCGAGATGGGCAATTTTTGCGCCGGTGAACAGCGCCGCGGATGCATTGGGGCAGGCGGCCACGCAGGCCCCGCACCCGATGCAGGCGGCGGCATCCATCGCCTGATCGGCTGTTTCCTTGCCGATCAGAATCGTGTTGCCATCCTGGGCATTGCCGGTCGAGATGGAGATATAGCCGCCGCCTTCGATGATGTGATCGAATGCGCTGCGATCGACAACCAGATCCTTGATGAGAGGAAACGCCAACGCACGCCATGGCTCGAGCACCAACGCGTCGCCGTCCTTGAAGTGCCGCATGGTCAACTGGCAAACCGTGGTGGCGCGCTCCGGGCCGTGGGCAACGCCGTTGATCATAAAGCCGCACGAGCCGCAGATACCTTCGCGACAGTCGTGCTCAAAGGCGACCGGCACTTCGCCGCGCTCGATCAACGATTCATTCAGCACATCGAGACATTCCAGCATCGACATCTCAGGGTCCACATTGTCGACCGCGTAGGTGACAAATGCGCCCTTGTCTTTGCAGTTCTTCTGCCGCCAGATTTTCAGTGTCAGTTTCATTACTTGTAGCTCCTCTGGCTGGGATGAACGTAGTGGAACTCCAACGGCTCCTTGATAAGTTCGGGCGGGGCATCGGGGCCGCGATAGCCCCAGGCCGCAACGTAGGAATAATGTTCGTCGTCGCGCTGGGCTTCGCCGTCCGGCGTCTGATATTCCTCGCGAAAGTGGCCGCCGCAGGACTCGTTGCGGTCGCGGGCGTCGATGCACAGCAACTCGGCCAGCTCAAAGAAATCCGCCACGCGGCCGGCTTTTTCCAGGCTCTGATTCAGATCGTCGCCGCTGCCGGGAACAGTCACGTTCCGCCAATACTCGTCGCGCAACGCACGAATTTCTCCAATCGCGGTTTCGAGGCCTTCGGCGGTGCGCGCCATGCCACAGTAGTCCCATAAAATCTTGCCCAACTCGCGATGGAAAGAATCCACCGTGCGCTTGCCCTTAATTGACAGCAGCGTATCGATCTTCTGCTGGGCGGAGGCAACGGCGCTTTGCACTTCGACATGCGATTCGTCGGCCTTGGCGAACTTGTTCGTCGCCAGGTAGTTCCCTACCGTATACGGGATGATGAAGTAGCCGTCCGAGAGCCCCTGCATCAACGCGCTGGCGCCCAGGCGATTGGCGCCATGATCGGAAAAGTTGGCTTCGCCGAGCACGAACAGGCCGGGGATCGTACTCTGCAATTGATAATCCACCCACAGGCCGCCCATGGTGTAGTGGATGGCGGGATAGATGCGCATCGGCACTTTGTAGGGATCTTCGTCCGTGATGCGCTGGTACATGTCGAACAAATTTCCATAGCGCTCGCGAATGGTTTTTTCGCCTAAGCGGGCGATGGCCTCAGAGAAATCCAAATACACGCCGAGACCGGACTTCCCCACGCCGCGGCCTTCATCGCAGACAGCCTTCGCGTTGCGCGAAGCCACGTCGCGCGGCACCAGATTGCCGAAGCTGGGATAGCGCCGCTCCAGATAATAATCGCGTTCGCTCTCTGGAATTTCATTCGGCGGACGCGTATCGCCTTTTAGTTTGGGCACCCAGATGCGCCCGTCATTGCGCAGCGATTCGCTCATCAGCGTCAGTTTCGACTGATACTCGCCCGACACCGGAATGCAGGTCGGATGAATCTGCGTGAAGCACGGATTGGCGAAGAGCGCTCCGCGTTTGTAGGCGCGCCAGATTGCGGTGGCGTTGGAGCCCTTGGCATTGGTCGATAGATAGTAGACGTTGCCGTAGCCGCCGGTGGCAAGAATCACCGCGTCGGCAATATGCACGCTGAATTTTCCCGTCACCAGATTGCGGGCGACGATGCCTCGCGCCTGCCCATCGATCACGATCAGGTCGAGCATTTCGGTGCGCGGAATCATCGTCACCGTTCCGGCATGGACCTGGCGTTCGAGCGCCTGGTATGCGCCCAGAAGAAGCTGCTGGCCTGTCTGGCCGCGCGCGTAAAAGGTGCGCGACACTTGCGCGCCGCCAAAGGAACGGTTCGTCAACGTGCCGCCGTATTCGCGGGCGAATGGGACACCCTGCGCCACGCATTGATCGATGATATGGTTGCTGATCTCCGCCAGCCTGTAAATGTTGGCTTCGCGCGCGCGGAAGTCGCCGCCCTTGACTGTGTCGTAAAACAGGCGGTACACGCTCTCGCCGTCGTTGGGATAGTTCTTGGCCGCGTTGATGCCGCCCTGCGCGGCGATGGAGTGCGCGCGGCGCGGCGAATCCTGAAAGCAGAAGCATTTTACGTTGTAGCCCAGTTCGCCTAGCGACGCCGATGCGGACGCACCGGCCAGACCGGAGCCGACAACAATCAGGGAATGCTTGCGTTTGTTGGCGGGATTGACCAGCTTCATGTCGAAGCGGGCCTTGTCCCACGCTTGTTCAATCGGGCCGGCAGGAATTCTTGCGTCGAGTGTCATTTTATTTTACGAGCCCCAGCAAAATGCTAATCGGGATGGAAATGTATCCCAGAACAATCAGAGTGGCGATCAGGAGCGCAGCGCGCTTGAGAGTCTTCGTGTGACGCGGATGGGCAAGCCCGACCGACTGGAACATGCTCCAAATGCCAAGGCGCATGTGAAAGCCAAGC
>JAJZIF010000239.1 GCA_021810735.1 Acidobacteriota bacterium | reverse complement strand
CGAGGAAGCGCCTTCTCTGCAGGTAACACACAGGATGCGCGAGGAGATCGGTGCAACGCTGAAGAGGTGCCTGGAAACCATCGGTTACGTGAATGCCGGCACTGTGGAATTTCTGATGGATGAAGACGGCAAACTGTACTTCATTGAAATGAATACGAGAATCCAGGTCGAGCATCCTGTAACCGAGATGGTAACGGGTGTGGATCTGGTGAAGGCGCAGTTTCGCGTCGCAGCCGGGGAAAAATTGAGCGAGATCATCACGAAACCCGTGGAGATACGCGGTCATGCCATTGAGTGCCGCATCAATGCCGAACACCCGGAAAAGTTCACTCCCTCGGCAGGCAAAATCACTGCGTACAATCTACCCGGCGGCAATGGCGTCCGCGTCGACACCGCCCAATATGCCGAAGGGGTCGTGCCGCCATATTACGATTCACTCATCGCCAAGCTGATCGTGCGTGGCGAGGACCGTACCGAAGCGATTGCGCGAATGGAACGGGCGCTGAGCATGTTTGTAGTGGAGGGCATCTACACCACGATTCCGCTGCATCAGCGAATCTTCGCGGATGAAGACTTTCGAGTGGGCGCGTTCGACACGAAATTTATGGAGCGTTTTTTCGAACGTGAAAAGCTGCGCAGGGAAGTTGTCCAGTAGTCGATATGCTCGCTCGTCTGTACGCTATCCTGGACACCGATCTGCTGTCCGCTCGCTCGCTTGCTATCGCTTCCATTGCTGCCGGCCTTCGGGCGGCCGGAGTGAAGCTGGTGCAATACCGCAACAAGCAAGGCAGCGCGCGAGAGATGTTGCGTGACGCCTCTCTGCTACGCGAGATATTTCCGGCGAGCGAAGATCTTAGGCTCCTATTCAACGATCGTCCCGACCTTACTCTGCTCGCCGGCTTCGATGGCGTGCATGTTGGGCAGGGCGATGTGTCCGCAGATGATGCACGCAGCATCGTAGGGAGCGGCAGATGGGTTGGCGTCTCGACGAATTCGGCCGACCAGGTGATGGAAGCCGACCAGACAAGCTGCGACTACATCGCCTATGGGCCGATCTTCCCAACTGCGTCGAAAATCAATCCCGATCCAACGGTAGGCCTCGCGGGATTGGGGGCAGCACGCGCCTTAACCGCGAAACCGCTGGTTGCGATTGGAGGCATTACACGCAAGAATTGCCGCAGCGTGCTCGATGCTGGAGCGGACTCTGTCGCTGTGATTTCCGACCTGCTGCCGGCCAACAGCGATCCGAACACGGCTCAGGCCGCCACCCGCCAGATCGCCGAAGAATTCTTCTCCCTGCTGCGCTAAGATCGCTCGCTATTGGGAAATCGCTGCTTACGATACTATCGAGCTACATAAGCCTTGCTGCGAAGCGCGCTCATCTGTAGTCAGGTTCACGCACACGACACTGGGAGAATCCTTGTCCATGGCAAAACTTGGGGCCATCAAGCCTATGTCCGCGCTGCTTTCGGAAGCGCACACGGAAGGCGAACACGAACTCAAGCGAGCACTTGGCCCAGTCAATCTGATCACGCTTGGCATCGGCGCGGTCATCGGCGCCGGCATCTTCGTACTGACAGGGCAAGCGGCTGCGATTCACGCCGGGCCGGCCGTCACACTCAGCTTCATCGTGGCTGGCATTACCTGTGCATTCGCCGGCCTTTGCTACGCGGAATTCGCGGCGTTGATACCGATCGCCGGCTCCGCCTACACCTACGGGTATGCGACATTGGGCGAATTCGTTGCGTGGATGATCGGCTGGGACCTGGTACTGGAATACGCGTTTGGCGCGGCGACCGTTGCATCCGGCTGGAGTGGATATCTGGTCAGCTTGCTGCAGGACTTCCATATCTATGTCCCACCGCAACTCACCACCACCCGCGGCGATGTGCTGTATTTTTACCAGGACCACTGGCTGCCGATGGCTTCCCTGCCCATGGGCATCAATACAGCAGGCATGCGGCACGTCACCGGAGTATTCAATCTGGTTGCCTTCGTGGCCATTCTGGCTGTCACCCTCGTCCTGGTGGTGGGCATCGAGGAATCCGCCAATCTCAATACGGCCATGGTCCTGATCAAGTTGTCCGCAGTCGGCGTCTTCCTGGTCATCGGGGTCGCATTCCTGCTGCATCATCCAGTTCTGGCCAAGATCAACTGGCACCCCTATATTCCGCCATCGGAGGGACCCGGGCGCTTTGGACTGGGAGGCATCACCGCTGGCGCTGCTTCGATTTTCTTCGCCTACATCGGCTTCGATGCCGTCTCGACCGCGGCGCAGGAGGCAAAAAATCCGCAGCGCGATATGCCGATCGGAATCCTCGGGACGCTGGTGATTTGCACGATCCTCTATATTCTCGTCTCCGCAGTGATGACGGGAATGGTCAGCTATAAAACGCTGAACGTGGCCGACCCCATGGCGGTTGCCATCGATGTAACAGGCGTCGCGTGGGGCAGCCTTCTGGTCAAGGTGGGCGCCGTTTTTGGGCTGGCCACGGTTATGTTGGTTATGCTGCTGGCACAGAGCAGGATCTTCTTCTCCATGTCGCGCGATGGATTGCTGTGGAAGTGGGCAGGCAAAATTCATCCTCGCTTTCGCACGCCGTATCTTTCGAACATTGTGGTGGGCGTGATCGTGGCGTTTCTGCCTGCCCTGCTGCCCATCGACAGGCTGGCGGAATTGGTGAATATGGGTACATTGCTGGCTTTCGCGATCGTCTGCGCCGGAGTATGGATTCTGCGGCGAAGAATGCCCAATCTGGCGCGGCCCTTCAAAACACCGTGGGTGCCGCTGGTGCCGATTTGTGGCATCGTGACCGCGCTCTACTTGATCTGGACGCTTCCCGCCCTGACGAAAGAAGTGGTCGTTGCATGGCTGGTGGTCGGTCTGCTGATCTACTTCACATACAGTGTGAGGCACAGCAAGGTGCAAAGGGCGCTAGGCACGGAACGTAAGTAGGTTGACGGCACGGCGTTTTCTGAGGCGCTTCCAGTGACAGCCCGCCACGTCGTTGCCTCCCAGATCGGTCTCGATAAATCTTAGGCGCCGAGGTATCGCGGATCGCGGGCGATCTCAAGCAGCCTCTCAGCGCTGGAATGAAAGAGCAGGGTATAGATGGGCCGCTTGTTCGTATCCGTCAGAGCAACTACACCTGATTTTTGGCCGAGTCGCTGTGATCGACTGTTTGCATGAGCGAAGGAGCAGGCTCACTCGTGAGTCAGAACGAATTCTCCAGGGAGATCCAGCCATCGCAGTTTCCTGCGCTTAGAATTATTCCCACAGAACCGAACGGCGGTGCGAAATGGACAAACGAGAATTTCTCAAGGGCTCAGCCGCGACGGCTGCAGCGATGATGGCGACAACTTTCCCCGAATGCGCTGCATTCGCGGATGAAACGATTCCGAGAACCAATTGGTCGGGCAACTATCACTACTCGACCAATAAAGTCTTCCAGCCGGCATCGATTTCTGAAGTGCAGGATGCCGTCCGCAGTGTCGCACGGGTCCGCGCACTCGGCACCCGCCACTCGTTCAACGGAATCGCCGATTCACGCATCGCACAAATCTCCACGCTCAAGCTGACGGACGTGACCCTCGACCCCAAAGCACGCACCGCAACGGTAGGCGCAGGCATCCGCTACGGCGACCTTGCGCTCATCCTCGACGCGAAGGGTTTTGCCCTGCATAACATGGCCTCTCTGCCGCACATCTCCGTGGGCGGAGCGTGCGCCACCGCAACCCACGGCTCGGGAATGCGCAACGGCAATCTCGCCACAGCGGTGACTGCGATCCAATTCGTCGCTGCAGACGGAATCGTCCGTACCCTTTCCCGCGACAAGGATGGCGACCGCTTCGCTGGAGCGGTGGTTGGTCTCGGAGCACTCGGCGTGGTCACCCATGTGACCCTTGCCGTCCAGCCGCGCTACGATATGACCCAGATCGTCTACCAGAATCTTCCCTTCAGCGAACTCGAGCACCACCTGGGCGACATCATGGGAGCCGGCTATAGCGTTTCCATCTTTACAGACTGGCAGAACGGTCGTGCCGGCGAGGTCTGGATCAAGCGCCGCGTCGATCAGGGCGGCGCCTCTACCCCTCCCGCCCGCTTCTACAACGCAACCCTCGCAACGGAAAAGCTCCATCCCATTCCCGGCCACTCCGCCGAAGCCTGTACCGACCAGCTGAACATTGTGGGGCCCTGGTACGAGCGGCTCCCGCACTTCAAGATGAACTTCACGCCTTCGAGCGGACAGGAACTGCAAACCGAGTTTTTCGTTCCCTTCGATCGCGGATATGAAGCCATCCGCGCTGTCGAAACCCTCCGCGACAGCATCACCCCTCACCTCTACATCACGGAACTCCGCGCCATCGCCGCCGACGACCTGTGGATGAGCATGGCGTACCGACGCCCCTCCCTGGCGGTCCACTTCACCTGGAAGCTCGAATCCGACGCAGTGATGCACGTGCTTCCGCAGATTGAGGCCACGCTCGCCCCCTACGGTGCCCGCCCCCACTGGGCCAAGGTCTTTACCATGGATACCCGTGAGATCGCGCCGCTTTACCCGCGCATCCAGGACTTCCGGGCCCTGACCCAGGAATTCGACTCCAAGGGAAAATTCCGCAACAGGTACATCCGCGACCATGTCGAGACAGACTGACACGGCGACGGTTCCGGAGAGCCCGTCGGGACGTTCCTCAGCGCTATCGCTTAGAGCCGAAGGCCGCTTTCAGCGGGTCTGCCCAGCGAATGGATCTATCTGAAACAGCGATACTTACGCATATAAATTCTGCGGGGCCTTAGGCATATTCCCGAACGTCGATAGTTTTTGATGAAATATGACAATCATTCACTCATATTATCTTCCATTTTGTGCTATAGTATTTTCAGGCGAACCGGCTGGACTGGCGCAACTCGTCCGCCGTGTCCCCACCTATTTCATCTACATTCAAACCAACCAGGAGGAGAATTTCATGGCCATTACACGTTGGACACCGTTTCAAGAGATGTATGCTCTGCAAAACAGCCTGAATTCGCTGCTACGGGAGGCGAATCGCGGGGACGATGAATCCCTTTCGTCGAGTGCATTTGTTCCGCCCGTCGACATCTATGAAGATGCGAACCATATTGTGTTGAAGCTGGAGGTTCCCGGCATGAAGCTGGAGGACTTCGACATTCAATTGGAGAACAACGCGCTGACGGTTCGCGGCGAGCGCCGCTTTGAAAAGGAAACCAAGGAAGAAAACTATCATCGCGTGGAGCGCCGCTATGGCAGTTTTGCCCGCGTGTTTACTCTGCCGAATACGCTGGACCAGGAGAGCGTGAAGGCGCATTACGACGCCGGCGTTTTGACGGTCGAGCTGGGCAAACGTGCGGAAGCGAAGCCGAAACAGATCAAGGTCTCGGTGAGCGGAGCAGCGACCGGAGGCGGGCCGAAAACTGTGGAGTCGAAATCGACCGAATCGAAACCCGCTGCATAAAGGCGTTGTCGCAGGATTTGCAGGGGCATTCAGAGAGGGCAGGTTTTTCGCGCGAAGGCGCGACTCCTGCCCTGTTTTCTCCATCCATATAGATAATTGGTTCAGAAAGTTCACACGAAAGCAGGACATTGACCATGGCCATTCGCTGGGACAAACTTACCGTGAAGGCGCAGGACGCCGTACAGACGGCCACCACTTTGGCCAGTGACAACGGCAATCCGGAGTTGCAGCCGACGCATTTGCTGCTGGCGTTGTTGCAGGACAAGGAGGGAATTGTTGCGCCCGTGCTGCAAAAAGCGGGTGCAAATCCCGACGCGTTGCGCGCGCGGCTGGAGCAGGCGCTGCAAACATTTCCGAAAATTTCGGGCGACTCGAATCAGGCGCAGCCCTCGAAGAGTTTTCTGAAAGTGGTGGAGCAGGCGTTTCAGGAAGCCGCTAACTTCAAAGATGAATATGTTTCGACGGAGCATCTGCTGCTGGCGATTGCGCAGCAGAAGAATGATCCGGCGCAGATGGCGCTGGCGGCAGAAGGCGCCAGCCACGACGCGATTCTGCGCGCGCTGACGACAGTGCGAGGCACGCAGCGCGTGACGGACCAAAATCCCGAAGCAAAGTTTCAGGCGCTGGAGCGCTATGCTCGCGACCTGACAGAGCTGGCGCGGCGGGGCAAGCTGGACCCGGTGATTGGGCGGGATGAAGAGATTCGCCGCGTGGTGCAGGTGCTGTCGCGGCGGACAAAAAACAATCCCGTATTGATTGGCGAGCCGGGCGTGGGAAAAACAGCCATTGTGGAAGGACTGGCGCGGCGCATCGTTTCCGGCGATGTGCCGGAA
>JAJZIF010000238.1 GCA_021810735.1 Acidobacteriota bacterium | reverse complement strand
AAATTATGGTCGTATGTCGCCTGCTCCAGCACATAGAAGCGCGGGCTGAAATACTCGTCTTCTTCCAGACCCCCATGTAGGATATTGGTCTTCACCGTGGGAGTGTTCGGTTGCGTGACCTGCCCGTAGTTGCTGCTGAAGTCCAATAGCGTGCGTTGCCTCGCCGGCATCCAGGTCACTGGCGGCACGGCTCGCGATAGAACGACCGACGTATTGATGCTGACGCTGATTTGCGTGGCGTTCACCGTGCTGGCGCCGGCACCGACCGAGCCTATAATTCCTTGCGTCAGACCTTGTTTTTTGAAAACATCTTTGTCAAATGTTGCCTGATCGATAATGTACGCGATGTTTTTTACCGGAATTTGCTGCGTGCCATGCAGCGTGTTGACGGTGAGCGTGTCCCCATGGATTTCGATGGTGCCGATAGGAATGTCGAGATTCGCTTTCTTGCGTCCTACGGGTGAGCCGGTTTCGATTACGGCAAATTGTTTCTCGGTGTGCAGTTCTTTCAGTTTGCTCCACGGAACCTGGACCATTCCGGCGTTGTCGCTGGAAAAAAATACGGTGCCGTCGGCCTCATGGTCCAACTTTCCTGTCAGCTTGTCGCCATTGGCAAACACCAGAAGATCCGGCTGTGCCTTGGCCGCCGTATCGGCTGCGCAGGCGGGAAGTGCGGGAATCAGACATCTGGCCCATAGAAGGCAAGCAATCGCGGAGACCATCCTGAAAAGATGGCGAGAATATTTCGCTTGAAGTCGCATAGGTTTGGCTTTCCTCAATGTTTCGATGCAGATATGTTGGCCGGATGTTGGTTGGCACGGCAAGAATCATTCACCCGTACTACACTATCAAACGAGAGAGGGCATCAAATGTCCAACGGAATTTTCAGCAAGATCGGCCGCGCGCTTTCGATCTTCGGCGTCTCCAATCCGGATGATATTCGCAGGATGGAGCGCAGAAAGATGCCGCCGGCGCCGGCGATGTCGCGCCCTCCGCAATCCCCACTTGCGGATTCCTCATCCCATCCGGAAGAAAGCGCGCCAGATGCCGCGGGAAAAGATAAGCCGCCGACCCGGTGATACCGCCGCAGTTGGTGATCGCCTGCAAACTGCGATCGCATCGGCAGCTTCGGAAACACTGCGGTTTGCAGGCGCGCATCGGCGCCGAGCAGGTAAACTAATGCTATGGGGATCACGCGACAACAGGCCCTGGATGCTTTTCAGTCCGACGATTTGATCGGCCTCGGCATGGAAGCCAACGCGGTGCGCCGCAAGCTGCATCCGGAAGGCATTGTCACCTACATCATCGACCGCAACATCAACTACACCAATTTCTGCACGGAATATTGCAGCTTCTGCGCCTTCTATCGCCCGCTCAAGGGCAAACTCGCCGCGGAAGGCTACATCCTCGACTTCGACACCATTTACGAGAAGATCCGCGAGACGGTGGAGATGGGCGGGACTGGCGTGCTGATGCAGGGCGGCCTGCATCCCGACCTGAAGATCGACTGGTTTGAGCGCCTCCTGCGCGGCATCAAGCAGCGCTTTCCCTCCATCTGGCTGCATTGCTTTTCCGCGTCGGAGATTCTGGCGATCGCGGAATACAGCGAGCTTTCCGTCCGCGACACCATCGCGCGATTGCGCGAAGCTGGCCTCGATTCCATCCCCGGCGGCGGCGCCGAAATTCTCGACGACGAAGTGCGACACCGCATCGCCCGGCTGAAATGCGGCACCGACGAGTGGGTGCTGGTCCATCGCACCGCGCATCAACTCGGGATGCGCACCACCGCGACCATGATGTTTGGCGTGGGCGAGACCTTCGAGCAGCGCGTGAATCACTTTGAAACGCTGCGCCGTCTCCAGGAAGAGACGGGCGGATTCACCGCCTTTATTCCGTGGAGCTTCCAGCCCCACAACACGGCGCTGGGCGGTCGCGGCTGGGACGAAGCAACCTCGGTCGAATACCTGAAGGTGCTGGCGATCTCTCGCCTCTACCTCGACAACATCGAAAATGTGCAATCCAGCTGGGTGACGCAGGGGCTGAAGGTCCTACAAATGGGCCTGCGCTTTGGCGGCAACGACGTGGGCTCGGTGATGCTGGAAGAAAATGTCGTCAGGGCCGCTGGCACGGCAAACCACACCACCGAAGAAGAACTCCGCCACGTGATCCGCGATGCGGGCTTCAAGCCGGTGCAGCGCGACACCCTCTATCGCACCATGTTCTTGAATTAGGGATATCTACCCTGTCTCATCTTGTATCAAGATGAATTTTCGTGGTACAGCATTTCTGAGAGGTTCTTCGAGCCGGGCGGCCAACGCGTCGATTGCGCCGTGACCATGCAGGAACCGCTCGAGAAAAAGCGGGCTAATCACGAGTCGCATCTCGCAACCTTTACGAAATATTCGGTAACCGACCAAGTCTTGTTGCTGGCTATCAATCTGCGCAGAAAATCCAGATTTTTGGACTGCTGCATCTACAATGTTTAACCATGTTTCTGTGTATACGGCTTGTTCCATGACATGCTCCTGAAGAAATCGTACTGAATTTTTGTTGCGAAATTGCTGCTGACACTGAAAGCTTCCCACAGTCGAACCTGTAGCGGTATATCTTGCAAATTTTTTTATTTTGACTGAAAATCAGAATATCGGAGATTCAGATGGAAACCAGCCGGGTTGGAAAGCGGGGCACGATCGTGGTTCCGGCAAAACTGCGACAGCGGTTCGGCCTGAAGGAAGGCACGCTGCTGATTGCGGAAGAACAAAGCGGCGGAATTCTACTGCGGGCCGCCGTGGCCATTCCGGTTGAGACCTATACAAATGAGCGCAAGGCGGAATTCATGCTGAATAACGCGGTCGATGCCGCCGATTATGCGCGGGCGGTTAAAGAAGTACGGAAACTGGGGCTGTCTCCTCGGAACATATCGCATCGGCGTCCGGCCTGATCTTTTATGCCAGCTTTGGGGCCGGACTTTCGAGTTTTCTTGGATGCGAATGTTTTGTTTTCAGCTTCTTACAGCGAGCAAGCTGGTCTTGCGGTTTTATGGAAACTGCGTCGGGTCCAACTCCTTACATCCTTGTACGCAGCGCAGGAAGCGGCTAACAATCTCGACAAGGAAGACCAACAATCACGCCTGCGAGACCTGCTTGAAGACGTAGAAATCGTTTCAGACGACGTGGGAATAAACGCGACGTTTCAGGTTTTGTTGCAGGAGATTGTATTGCCTGACAAGGACCGTCCCATCCTTGCTGCCGCCGTTGCCGCCAAAGCGGACTTTCTGCTGACTGGCGACATCCAGCATTTCGGCAGGTATTTCCGTCAGGTTCTGTGCGGAGTACGCGTCCTACGTCCAGCGGAATTTCTGAAATCTCTTGCGGAATGACGGCAGGGTTACAAATGACAGCCAGAGCGAAACAGCTCTCCACTTAAATGGTTTGCACTCTGCGCCAGGTGCGCCGCAGCGCCCCCACGACCCACCGTGTCATCAGGAGCGCAATCACAATGAACGCGATGGCGATGCTGGCAGCGGTCCAAGGATGCTGCGTCACCAGCCACGTCAGTCCAATCGCGATACCATCCTCGCCCGTGCTCAGCGCGATGTTCGACACCGGCTCCGGACTCGGCGTCACGATAGCTCGTACCGCCGTTTTGGAACTATGCGCCACCATGGCGATCGCCGCGCCACCCAGGGTTGCCAGCAATTGCATCTCCGGCGATAGATGAGAGCTGGCCCGATAGGCCAGCAGACCCGCCACCGGCACGCGGATGAAAGTGTGCAGCGCGTTCCAGATCATGTCGAGCCCGGGAATCTTGTCGGCAACAAACTCGGCAGCGAACAACGTCCCGCTCACCGCGATCACGACCCAATCGCCCAGGATTTCCAGGCCGGGCGGCAACACCACCCAATGCGCGTGCGCCAGCAGGCCAAGCGTCAACACCGTGGCGTAGACATTCAACCCCGCGGCAAAGCTTGCCGCGATGATAAGGGCTGCAGTCGTGCTGGGCGTGAAGGCTGTCACTTGCAGCGAATTCTATCCGACGAAGCATCGATCGTCATGCGCAATCCAACGCACAGCGACAGCGTCCAGCCGGCCTCGGTTTGTGCTCACGTACAATGAAGCCAGCAGATACTTCCGTGGAGGCCCATTTTGCGGCCATGTTGTTGACTCCTGTACTTTCAGTTGGGATTGGTGGCTTACTTTCCGGTTCGGAAATCGTCGGTCGAGCGGATATTTGCGCCATGTTGTTCGCGCCGCGTCATGGATTGATGCACTATCTGCACGAGCAGCAGGTCGCCAACCAGACCTTCGGCCATCTCTATGCCTGGAACTGGTTCGACGCCTCGCTTCTGATCCCGTACTTCGTGCTGATGGTCATCCTGGCGTTTTATGGATTGCACCGCTATCAGTTGGTCTGGCTTTACTACCGGCACAAGAAAAATGCCACCCGGGAAGCGCCGCAGCACTTTACCGAACTGCCTTTCATCACTATTCAGCTACCCATTTTCAACGAGCAATTTGTCATCGACCGTCTTGTCGATGCCTGTTGTCGTCTCGAGTATCCGCGCGATCGGCTGGAAATTCAGGTGCTCGACGACTCCACGGACGAGACCCAGCAGGTCGCCGCAGCGGTAGTGGAGCGTTATCGGAGTGGATTGCATGGGGATTCGCAGCCGATTGTCTACATCCATCGCACCAATCGCCACGGGTACAAGGCAGGCGCGCTCGACAATGGATTGAAGACCGCTAAAGGCGAACTGATCGCCATGTTCGACGCCGATTTTGTGCCGTCCCCCGACTGGCTCATGCGCGTGGTCCATCATTTTTCCGATCCCAAAATCGGCATGGTGCAAACCCGTTGGACCCACCTGAATCGCGACTATAGTTTCCTCACCCAGGTCGAGGCCATCCTGCTCGACGGCCACTTTGTTCTCGAGCATGGCGGGCGCTCGCGCTGCGGCGTGTTTTTCAATTTTAACGGCACCGCGGGTATGTGGCGCAGAACCGCCATAGAAGAAGCGGGCGGCTGGCAACATGACACGCTCACAGAAGATACCGACCTCAGCTATCGCGCGCAGTTGAAGGGATGGCGCTTCAGGTATCTGCAGGACGTCGAATGTCCGGCCGAGCTGCCCATCGAAATGACGGCCTTCAAAACGCAGCAGGCGCGTTGGTCCAAAGGCCTCATCCAGACCTCGAAGAAAATTCTGCCCCAGGTATTTCGCGCCAAGTTGCCATTCCATGTGAAGCTGGAAACCTTTTACCATCTGACGGCCAACATCAGTTATCCGCTGATGGTGCTGCTTTCCATCCTGCTGATGCCCGCCATGATCATCCGTTTTTACCAGGGATGGTTTCAGATGCTCTGGATCGACCTGCCCCTCTTTATGGCATCGACTTTTTCGGTTTCTTCGTTTTACCTGATATCGCAGAAGGAGTTGTATCCGGGCAAATGGTATCGCTCGCTGTTGTACCTGCCGTTTGTGCTGGCACTGGGCGGCATCGGCCTCACCCTGACCAATGCCAGGGCCGTGATGGAGGCCCTGTTCGGAATTAAAAGCCCCTTCAAACGCACGCCGAAATATCGCGTGGAAAAGCGCGGCGAGAAGTCGCAGGCGGCGAAATATCGCAAGCGCCTCGGCCTTCTTCCCGTGGTGGAACTGCTGATCAGCGCCTACTTTGCCCTGACCATCTGGTATGCCATATCGAACGCGAACTACATTACCATCCCATTCTTGTTCCTGTTCATGTTCGGCTACGGGTACACCGCGGTGTTAAGCGTGACGCAGGGCATGTTTGACCGCTTCCGCATCGGCGTTGCCAACCCGGACGAGTCCTCGCCGAAGCCATTTCCCGTGGGCGTATAATCGCAAAAAAGCACGCACCGAAGGTCGCGCTTTTTCCACGCGAAGTCTGGCGGTTACCAGCGGACGCCGATCGTTACGGGGACAAGCGTTGCGTTGTACCCGGGCGGGAGATTGCTCTTGGGCGTGTAAAACTTCTCGTATCGACCTTCTACAAAAAGCTTAAAGCGGCCATAGGGCGAGAAGCGGAATTCCATGCCTGTTCCGAAATCGTACATCCCCTGATTGCTGGACTCGTGGGACACATTGACGCTTCCTGCGCACGCCCCGCCGTACCCATAACCATAACCATAGCCATAGCCATAGCCGTAGCCGCACGGCACGAGAACCGGCGCTGTGAACGTAGTGAGTTGACGTGAAAACCCGCCACCGCCGATCACGTATCCATCCAGCCTGTTGCCGCGAATATAGTCGAATTTTGGATTGAACATGGCTGTCCAGATATGCTCGTTCCCTCCGGGAACCTTGGCTGTGGCTAGG
>JAJZIF010000237.1 GCA_021810735.1 Acidobacteriota bacterium | reverse complement strand
CATGCAGGCCGAGTTCGCCGCGGATTTGTGGCAGGTGTATCTGGGCGAGGGAGCCGAGGAATATAAGAATCCTGTCGAGTTCTACCGCAGGACATTTATCACAGAGGGTCTGCAAACGCTGCTGAAGAATGCCATGCGCAGACTGGCAGGCCAGAGCGGCGATCCGGTCGTCGAACTGCAAACCAACTTTGGCGGCGGCAAAACGCACTCCATGCTGGCGCTGTATCACCTCTGCGGCAACGTGCAAACCAGCGAACTGCCAGGCATGGACACGGTCGCGACGGAAGTTGGTCTGTCGATTCCACCAAAGATTCATCGTGCCGTATTGGTGGGCAACCGCATTTCTCCGGCGGATGTTCACAAGAAACCAGATGGCACGGTTGTGCGGACACTGTGGGGTGAGCTGGCCTGGCAGCTAGGTGGCAAAAAAGGTTACGAGATCGTTCGTGCAGCGGATGAGAAGGGCGTCAGCCCCGGCGACGAGCTGCGCATCCTGCTCAAGACTTTTTCGCCTTGCCTGATTTTGATCGACGAATGGGTTGCATATGCACGGCAACTTTACAGCAAGAATGATCTGGTTGCCGGAGACTTTGATGCACACTTTACATTTGCTCAAACACTGAGTGAAAGCGCCAAGATCGTGGAAAATGCGCTTCTTGTTGTCAGCATTCCAGCTTCGCAAACGGAGATTGGCGGTGAAGGCGGACAGGCGGCATTGGAACGTCTGAAAAATGTGATGCAACGGGTGGAAACCTCCTGGCGCCCCGCTACTGCGGAAGAGAGCTTTGAGATTGTCCGCCGCCGGCTGTTTCAACCTGTGACTGATCCCGAACTCCTGAAGCAGCGCGACGTGGCGATCCGCGCCTTTGTGGACGAGTATCGCAAGAACCCGCGTGAGTTCCCGGACGAGGTGTCCAGAGCGGACTATGAGCAACGGATGAAGCGCGCCTATCCGGTGCATCCAGAACTTTTTGACAGGCTCTATAACGATTGGGCCAGTCTGGAGAAATTCCAAAAGACTCGCGGTGTGCTGCGGTTGATGTCGGCGGTAATCCACCGGTTGTGGGAGCGGAACGATGCAAACCTGCTGATTCTGCCCGCCGCGGTTCCGGTAGACGCACCCGAGGTGCAGGAGGAACTGATCCGGTATTTGCCGGAGGGATGGAAGCACGTTATCGAACGCGATATCGACGGAACCAGCAGTCTTCCGCTGCGAATGGACGCGGAAAATCCGCTCTTCGGTCGCGTTTCTGCTTGCCGTCGTGTTGCTCGAACGCTTTATTTAGGTTCTGCGCCGACATTCAATGCTGCGCGCAGAGGGATCGAAGATAGGCGTATCAAGCTAGGTTGTGTTCAGCCTGGGGAGAACTCAGCCACCTTCGGAGATGCACTACGGAAGCTGGTTGACCTGTCCACGTATCTCTATCTCGATGGCAATCGCTATTGGTACTCGACTCAGGCCAGCGTCGCGCGTCTGGCACAAGAGCGGGCCGCCTCCCAATCCGATCATGACGTGCTGGATTTGGTTCGCAGGCGCTTGCAGGATCAGGCAAAAGAGAGAGGCGAGTTTGTCCGCGTTCACGTTTGTCCGCCGACTCCCAATGATGTGTCCGACGATCAGGAAGTCCGACTTGTCATTCTCAGCCCAGAGCAGACGCATCTGTCGAAACAGCCAAGCAGTATAGCGGTGCGTGCGGCACAGGAAATTCTTGACCGTGGTGGTGCAGGAAGAAGCAGCCGCAATATGCTGGTATTCCTCGCCGCTGACCAAGGCAAGTGGAACGATCTGAAACAGGCTGCTCGGTTGGAGTTGGCGTGGGAATCTGTTGTCAAGGACATCAGGGAGAGAGTGCTGGTGGTCGAGACGACAGAGGAAGATCAGGCCAAGAAAAAACTGGAAGCCGCGAAGCGGACAGTTCAGGATCAGATTCCAGAATGCTATATGTGGCTGCTGGTGCCAGAACAGGCCACACCCGTACAGGGGCAAAAAATTCCCGATGTTGAGATTCGGGAATATCGTCTCCAGGGGAATGAGCCGCTTGCAATCCGTGCCTCCAAGCGAATGGTGAAAGACGAGCTGTTGATACGCGAGATGGCGGGAACACGTTTGCGGCATGAACTCGACCAGATTCCTTTGTGGCGCGGCAATGCAGTTCAGGTGAAGCAGCTAGTAGAAGACTTTGCCAGCCATATCTATCTCCCCCGTGTCAGGAATGCCCAGGTTTTGCTCAATGCCATCGAAGATGGGGTGAAGAGCTTTAGTTGGGATGTAGAAACCTTCGCCTATGCGGATGGGTTCGACAAAAACACGAGTCGATATCTGGGATTGGTTGGAGGAAGACAAGCGCGGGTTCGGTTGGACAGCGAAAGCCTTGTGGTCATGCCAAGCATTGCAGTCGAACAACTGCGGATGGATCGTGAGACATCTGAGGCTAAGGGAATTGTAAGCAATGTCCCGAATGCTCCAAGTGCATCTCAGCCTTCTGTTGGCGTACAAGACGACGGTACTGTTGCGAACAAGATGCAATTACGTCGATTCCACGCAACAGCCGAACTCAACCCAACACGGATTGCACGCGATGCGGGTGACATTAGCGAAGCGATTATTCAACATCTCGCATCACTGGTGGATGCAAAGGTGACAGTGACGTTGGAAATTCAAGCCGCAGTGCCAAATGGCGTTCCTGAAAATGTAGTCCGAACCGTGTCGGAAAATGCGCGAACATTGAAATTCATCGCAGCCAATTTTGAGGAAAGCTGAAGTCGCATTTCACGCCGTTCGTTTAGTCTAGTCCGTACTTTTTCGCGCACGGATGTACTGCTCCAAGCCATTGAAATTAAGTAATAAAGATGGATTTTGAGCAGTGCCGATAATGGCAATAGTTAGATTGCTACCCGGAGGATTGTAAGCTCGAAGTTTTTATCACCTTACACGAACGATGACATAAGTATTTAAAGTTGCTCCCCAAAGGCATTGAATTCAGATTGATAAATGCACCTAACGTCTGCATGGCACGATGTCTAAAAACGAGTCTTCCCTTTTCCGCCTACGCTTCAGGATCAGAAGCCACAGTCCCGGCGGTAGTCCGTCGAATCTGTTTCATCGTAAGGGTAGAGGCGGGAAGGTAAATTAGTCGATCCTGAAAAAGTGATTCTCAGGCATATTGAAGTTGAGTATTGTGGTCTTGGGCGCCTTGCAGGGTGAGCAGCCCGTTCCATGCGTTCATCAGGCAGAACAGAAAAATGCGCCAAAAAGCTCTGAGGAGCTTCTGGAAGTTCATCGCGGCGGCTGCCAGGATCGCGTTGATCGCATTTCCAGCAGTACCCTTCAGCCGATTACGTTCCAACCGGTGTTCGCTCTTCATGATGTCCGATGCTTGGTTCGACTGCGGCACGACGTTTCATCCATCGCCATCGTGCTTGCGATGTATGCCCTCTTCGTCTCTTGTCGACATGCACGGTGACCGCACCGTCATAGTCGTGGCCTCGATAGCCCATATCGACGTACACTGCGCTCACCTGGTTGGCGATCAAGCTCTCGACTTGCTTCATTTGCGCAGCCAGGGTGTGGCCGTCATAGGGATTTCCAGTGAAGCTCTTCGCGCCGACGAACCACCCACCACGGCTGCTCACCGCGACACTCACCTTGTTGCCAAACTCTTACTGCTTGCCCGCCTTGTCCTTGGCGATGCACTGCACTTCAGGTTCATGCACACTGTAGATCTTGTTCTTGTCATGCCTCTCTTGTGCATGGATTTGATGCGCTGTCGCAAGTGTCTCTGACGGTAGCGAGAATTGAATCCAGATACAGGACTCCATCAGGAGACATTGAAAGGCATTCCGGCGCACGTTGGATTTGCCGCCATTCTGCCCAGGAGTTGCATGCAGGTTGAAACTACTTGCGGTCGGTGCAAGTAGCCGAAGATTTGTTATGGTTTTGTATCAATCGGCTAACCTGAATAACGGCAAGTTGAAAAAGAACACATCCGCCGACAGCAAACTGCCAGCGGGTGTGTTCTTTTTGCATGGATTGTGTCCTACATGCGATCTTTCAGCTTGCTCGCTGCAGTGAAGAATCCCTCGATGATTTTGACTCAGCTACTTGCCAGCGGTCAGGATTCCTTCGAGAAATTCCGCTGCCAATAGGGCATTCGTGGCCTTGAGCGAACTCCTCGAAGGTATGCGCCATTCCTTCCATGAGCTGCGCATCGTGCAGAGCGCGATTGCCAATCCATTCAGCAACGGGTCTGACCCGTACTGTAGACCACTGGATTTAACGGAGACGCGATTACTTCGCCTTCCTTGACCCCTGGGCAAAAGCGCTCTATGTCCTCTATCTGATGCTTGTTCCGGGGCTTCGCCAGGCGAATGTCTTCATCCATATAGATGACAGTCATCACTTCCCGGGGATGGTCCGTTGTGTTTTCACCGGCCCGATGAAATGTCCAGCCCGCATGGAAGCTTACATCTCCAAGCGCAAACGGACTCTCTTCAAGCCGGAACTTGGTGAGCGCCTGCTTCAAAATCAGTTCGCTCTCGTCGCTGATTTCAAGGTCACGGCCAAGCTGCAAGCGATGACTTTTTTCGCAGAAGGCAAGCGGCCCCATTTCGAGCGTCGTGTCCTGCAGGGGTATCCAAGCGGTGATGATATTGTCATTTCAGACAGGCCAGTAATATTGGTCAGCGTGCCACGGGGTGATGCCGCCGCCCGGTTCTTTATAGAGCGCCTGGTCATGATAAATCCGCACGCCGCAACAGCCCATCAGTTCCGCTGCGATCCGGGCGAGGCGCTTTCCGAAGACGAATTCCCGGACCACTGCGTCAGACTCCCACAGGTTCATGATCTGTAGAAAGGCCCTGTCGTATGTCGAGCGCTGATGGAGCGGCAGGCGCTGTGTATTCAACTTCTCAACCTGGGCCGCGATCACGCTCCGATAGCGTTCGAGCAAGCACATGGAGAAGACATGAGGTAGCTTGACATAGCCATTTTCCTTGTAGCACTCCACCGCATCCTGCGGGAGATCGTACGGCTGGTCAAGTTCTTTTTCAGGCGTTTCAGTAGTTGTCACGGAATTGCCTCCTGGTTGTAAAATTCTCATGAGCCATAGCCATGCGGTCAATTTGTATAATCGGCCGCTGTTCTTTGCACACGGTCAGAATCGGTGGATTTCAACACAGTGGTAGCTGAAATCACTGCACTGCCAGCCACACATGTTTAAGGGAGGGAGCACAGATGCCAATCAATGTCGATGCCACCGAGTCTCCCTCCCTCCGCCAATCTGAAGGGCCTTGTACACATTTGCCGCACTCGGCCTATTTCCCCAGTTGGACGATAATGTGACGTTTACGCCAAAAGCCAAAATCTTTCATCACGACCGTTACATATCCCATGAAAAGTCGATCAAGCCGTCTGAAGCGAAAAACTTTCAGTGCTCTTCGAGTGAAACCAAGGTGACGCCCCAGGGTTTCAACGGGAATGATAAGCGTCCGTTTCCCTTAGGTAGCTTTTGAACTGGCTGTGGCCGGAGGCGCGCCGTGTCATCGTTGTTGGGGCCAGTGGCATCCAGCAGAAAGCGCCATGCTCTGCCATTCGCAGGCATGTTATTTATATCAAGATTGACGTCCGTCGCTTTATCTGAATAATTCCACAGCATGATCGTCGAAACGTCGAGCGATTTGTCGACCGTCGCCAGACCATGCACCGTATGCGAACTCGATTCCAACCCGACGCGTTCCCCGGTCAGCCGCTCCAGCATTCGGAACACGAAGTATGCCGGACGGACCTGGTTCTCGTAATCGAAGAGTCCGAGGTAAGCTGGTTGCCTGTCCCAGAATACTTCCTCGTCCGCGACATAGCGTTCCGGGTAAAACTTTGCGGCTAGATCGTCGGCAAATGGATAGTCGCGTATCTGGTAGTAACAAGAAAGATCAAGACCGCCTTGTATCATCTGGAACGTCGTCTCTGCGACGAAGGCCGGCTGAAAACGGGGATCGACATCCGCTTGACCCAGAGCGATGTTCCACTCATCGATGACCGTCTCAGGATGCAGGCCGGGGTAATTCTTCAATTGTTCGTGGATAGACTCGATCGATTTCCGAAACCATTGTGGGTCGTTCTTATAGCCATGCCAGGACACAAAATCCAGGGGGGCCTTGTTCTTGCTGCAGAATGCAAGGAGCGCTGGGATGAGTACCTCTTTAGAGTCATAGTCTGCCAGCGCGGGACCTCCTACGCGGGCCTGCGGATCGGCGCGTCGAATCGCCGCGACGGTATGCGCATAAAAGCGAGTGTATTGCGCGGGTGTCATGTGATAGGGGGTGCCTCCGCCGTCCTGCCGATCGAACTCATTG
>JAJZIF010000236.1 GCA_021810735.1 Acidobacteriota bacterium | reverse complement strand
TCGATTGGGGTCATGGCGCAGGGAGCATCGGGGAAGCGGAGCCCAGTCGCCGAGGACGCAGCCGGTGGTACCTGTCTGGAGGCGGCTCGAAGTCCCGGCATTCAACGTCGAGATCGGTATCGATGCTCTGCTAAAGGACAAACGCCAGAGAATCGACATTACTCCGACGCTTGCTCTGCCAGCGGGTAGCATTCCAGCCGATGTCTATTCCGCAAGGCAGGCCGTTCATTTAACCGAGCCTGAGTGCGCGACGCAGCAGGCTTTCGTCGCGGCGCTCGGACGCGCCCGGACGCGTGCCTTTTCTTCGTTTTGGCGGGGATTCCTGGATGTCAGGCTCATTAGTGTGCCGACAGAGCCGACGGCGACCCGCGTTGCTATTCGCCTCATCAACGATTCACCTAAGCCGGCAAAGGCGCAGAGTGACTTCCTCGACGCCAATCTTTACGCCGTGCGACTCTCGATCGACGTGCCAAAAGCGGCGCATAGGCCGACGATTTTCCAGGAGCTGCCGGCGAGCTTTCGTTACGACCGCGAAATGCCGGGCGTTGGGATCAATGCCCACGTTCGTGGCGAGGAGTCGGACTTGCTGCTGCGGCTGATTGCGGAGAGCGTCCCGATCACCGAGACACCCAGGCTCGAAGCTCGAGAATATGCGGACGCCATACCGACGTATACTGCACTGAGCTCCAGCCCGATTCCGGTCCTCGAGTCTCTTGTGCGTCACATGGGAGACTACGACTCCAACCAATGGGCAGCGAAGGTCGCATCACTCTCGGGAATAGAACTTGAGGATGCGCTGCGCTCACGGAGCGACTACAAGCTGGAGGTGCGCCGCTTCACACGCGGGCTCGCTTTACTAACAAATTCTCGGTATCCAGCGGTTCTACGAGCGTTCACGCTCATGAACAAAGCGATGGAGCGCTCTCAAAAGGGCCACTCCAAATGGCGCCTGTTCCAAATCGCGTTTATTGTGTCCGTGCTGCCTGAGCTTGCAGCGCGAGAGTACCCCGAACTGTCCGCCGAGGACGACGGCTTTGTGGACCTGTTATGGTTCGCTGCCGGCGGCGGCAAGACCGAAGCCTTCATGGGTATCATTCTGTGGCAGGCCTTCTTCGACAGAATCCGCGGCAAGCAGCTCGGAAATACGGCCTTCATTCGATTTCCGCTGCGCCTTCTGACGTTCCAACAGTTGCAGCGTTTGGCCGGAGCATTGGCGGCTGCCGAACTTGTGCGGAAGGAAAATGGCCTGAAAGGGGCACGCTTCAGCATCGGTTATCTCGTTGGGGGCACCGTCACGCCGAACAAGATCGAGGACGACGCCCACAGGAGGCTCACGAAGCAAGGCGTCGACCCCAAGTACAAACGCATATTCAAATGTCCTTTCTGTGGCTCAGGCATCGCGCTCGCCTACGAGGCCTCTACGAGGCTCATCGAACATCACTGTGAGGACCCGAATTGTCCCGGCGGAAAGGAGCGCCTGCCCATTTACATCACGGACCAGGACATCTACAGGTATTTGCCGACGGTTATTGTTTCCACTGTGGACAAGCTTGCGCTCCTGGGGCAGAACCAGCGTTTTTCAAATCTGCTGGGGCGGATCAGCTTCATCTGCGGCAAACATGGCGCCAGTTTCGGAAAGACCAATGAGCTATGCGAGGTCGGTGCTGCGGTCGTGAAGGGAGAACGACCGAAAGCGTGCCCGAAATCCGGCGCGCCAGTCTTTTACCCGCCATTTCGGGATATCGCCCCCGCGATCCTCGTGCAGGACGAGCTGCACCTTCTGAATGAGGAACTCGGCACCTTTGACGCGCACTACGAGACGGGCGCGATTGAGTTGTTCAAAAGCCTTGGTGCGAAACCGTGGAAGATCATCGGCGCCACGGCGACCATCCAGGATTTTGCGAGACAGGCGTGGGAACTGTATCTTCGGGGAGCCAGGCAGTTTCCAGCTCACGGCCCTGCGGCGGACGACTCGTTCTACTATTGCCCCAGCCAGCAGAAGGTCGGGCGCATTTTCGTGGGACTGCTCGGCGTCGGCCGGAAGCACACGCCCTCCGTCACGAAGGCGCTGTCGATTTTCTACCAGCAGGTTCAGAGAGCCCGGGACATCATCACAAACGACCCCGCCAGGGCCAATTCCATTTACGGCGTAGGGCAGCTAAACGCGTCGGATCAGAAGGATTTGCTGTTTCTGTACGAACTCGCATTGACGTATGTATTGACCCGGAAGGGCTCGGACCAGGTAGCCGAGGCCATAGAGTCCCGGGTACGACGGGAGCTTCAGGAGAATTCGCCGCAGCACGGGGAATTGCTTATCGAGATGTTCAACGGCGGCGTCGATGTGTCCCACATGATTGCCACGATGGACGAATTGAAATCGGAGACAAGCGCCGGCGACCCCGGTAAGCGGACCCGCGGGATCGTTACCACGAATATCATCGGTCACGGTGTCGACGTTGACCGATTCAACGTGATTGTTTTTGCCGGATTCACACGGCTTGTTGCGGAGTACATTCAGGCCTCCGCTCGAGTGGGCCGACGCTTTCCCGGAATCTCGATCTTCGTGCCGACGCCCCAAAGCGAGCGGGATCGAAGCATCTTTGACCGATTTGCCAAGTTTCACCAGTATCTTGATCGGCTCGTCGATCCGGCCGCGGTCACTCGATGGCCCGAGCCCGCCATGCGGCGCACGCTGCCGGGGATGCTCTGCGGCTACCTCATGGGTGTGGCATCGTCGGCTTTGAATCGACCGCTGGCCACGGTTGAGGCAATACATGATGCGCATGGTGATCCGAACGCTGCCGCATTGACGCAGGACGAGGTTGTGAAGTGGCTCGTCACCGCTTATGGCTGCGAGCACGCGCCTTCTCCGCAGAGGTATAAGGAAAGACTGACGCGAGAGGCCAAAAACAAGTTCAGCTCGGTTGTAAACGCACCTCCCAAGCAGCGCGGACGGTTTCGCGCGCTCAATACCTTCCTGGAGGCCATGAATAGCCTTCGGGATGTCGACGAGCCGGCAGATATTCGGGTGGGAAACTCAGAAGAGGCCAAGGCTCTCAGAAGGTTGATCGATGTCCAGTAGTCGTGACAGTAAGCCGGCCATCGACGAGGGCGACAACTCGTCGGAACGCGTGCGGCCGATGCAGCGCGGCGTGTCGCAGCTTCTCTTCAACTACCTGCCGTACCGGACGGTTGATTGGGAGGATGGTTTAGCGATAGTGCAGCTTGGCGATATCCGATTCTCAACTGTTTGGGAGGAGGAGAGAAAAGCGACGCTGCTTAAGGAGATTAAGGAAAGCTTCGATCGTTGGGTACTGAGGGGCGGACGCATAGATTCAGCGTTTCCGGCCGATCCGCCGGAGGAGTATGACCGATTTACTATCGGTAGTCCCACTTCCATCGACGCCAGCGTTGTGCAGGCGGCGCTCATCTGCCAGCACTGCGGGCAGTTGATCTTTGAGAAGAAGCATCAGCGTGATGCTGCGCTGCACTGTCCCCATTGCAGCAAATCTCGCATACATCAGATTCCGTTTGTATTTGTCCATGGCTGCGGAGAGCTCGTTCCAATCCAGGAGTGGCTTCCGGCCACCAGAAAAGCGGGCACCGGAGGAGGACTGCCGGAGGCGACCAAGCATCCGATCCGATGCCCTCAGTGCGAGAGCGGAGCAAATCTCTATATTCCGGGAAGGTCGGACCGCGTAAAGGACATGAAGGTGGTCTGCCGGAAGTGCAACACTATTGCACTCGAGCGCTTCACCGCCTCCTGCCATCGTTGCCTCAAACGCTTCGGCCGGGAGGGCCCTCCGGCCAATCAGCAGGGCGGCACCATTGCGTCGGCTCTGGCGATGCGTTTGGCGCGCTATAGCGCCAGCGATACCTACTATCCCCAGACGCTCTCCGTTCTGAGGCTCGACAAACCGCAGCTCACGAGCGTCGACGACGAGATCTCGTCGACGCTTCGGCGATTACTTCCCCGCGGCCGCCGCCCCGATACGGCCGGGACGACTGCGGAACGGCTCAAGGCTTTGTCGGAGCGTATGAAGGTTGCGGAGTCGATCGGAGATGCCGCGGAGCAGGCGCGATTAATGGCGACGATTGTCGAGATTGCGCAAGGAAAGACGCCGGGACCAGAGTTGGTCGAAACCGGCTTGTTGCATGCGGTGTCCGGGGATCTTGAGAAGGCGATTAGGGAGAGCCTGGCGTTCCGGGGAACCGTCAGCATTGAGCCGGCAGACCAGAAGGCGCGCGAAGGTGATGCTGCCGAGCTATTGGCGGACGAGGTGAGGAGGCTGACGAATTCCCTTGGCTTGGGAGAGCTGCTGTACGTCGATGATCTTCCGATCATCACCGCTACCTATGGCTACACGCGGCGCAGTTTCGAGCCGGTCTATGATGAACTGGGGGCTCACAATCTGCCAGTGGAAATCAGGGCTTTCCCATCAGTGCAGAAGTATGCGGCTCAGCAGCTCGGAAAACTGGAGCTAGTCGGCACAATTCCCGTGTTGGCCCGCGAGGGCGAGCATGAAGGTATCTTCATGTCGCTGCAGCCAGATCGAGTCATCGAGTGGCTGGCAGCCAACGGGATCGCGCTCCCCGACGCGCATCTGCCCGCAATTGCGCGAATCCTGGCGGCACTGGAGCCCATTGACCGAGATCGCTATTACGACACCATATGGACTCTGCCAATCCGCCGGATGGTGTTCGGACTGATTCACAGTCTTTCCCACGCCGGCATGCGGGCGATGACTCGGTACGCCGGGATCGACCGCACCTCGGTAGCGGAATACATCTTCCTCCCGATGCTCGGATGCGTCGTCTACGACAGTTCGAGCAGCTTTAAGCTCGGAGGTGTGGCAACCCTGGTTCGCGATCACCTGGCTGCCTTCTTGAGAAATATCGCGGATGAATCCGTCGAGTGCCTCTACGACCCTGATTGCGCCGATCACACCGGAGCCTGCCACGGTTGTCTGCACTCTCCTGAAATATCCTGCCGGGTGTTCAACCACGGACTCTCGAGGGCTTTCTTGCTCGGCGGGCACGCACCCTGGGCCGACGTTTCCTCGGAGACTCGACTTGTCGGCTATTGGGAGATGCAGGGCTCCGCGGTGACATGAAAGCCTATGTCCTTGTTTTGAAAGCGCACCCGTGGCTGCTTCCGGCGGTCGAGGACGCCCTACGGAGCATGCCTGCCGATGGCATTGAAGACGTTTCCAAGGTGGTTAGGACCCTCCGTGGCAAGGGCGGTCGCCCGCTCACTGATGGCGATGCTCTCATTGCACTCACAGCCCTGAGTGATCTGGGAGTGCTGCGCAGGGAGGGGAGTCGATATGCCCTGGATAGGGAGAGATTTGCTGCGACGGAAGGATTGCGCGCCGGAATTCAGGCCACATTGCAGATCCTGAGCGAGGAGCAATCTCCGGAGACGCCGGATGCGCAGCTGTGTGTGTCTCTCCCTCCAGCGCTCTCTGCGCCCGCAGAGCACGTAATACGCGAGTCCTCGACGGACCTGCGCAGCAGCTTGCTGGACGTTATTGCCTCCGCCAGACAATCTCTGATTTTGGCGTCTCCTTTCTGGGATGCCGGCACCGCCGCGGATATGGTCAGCCTGGTGCGCAAGAAGCTTGCAGCGGGGACACAGGTATCGATATTAGGACGATTCTCGCGCGACCTGCCGGCGGAGGTGAGGGCGCAGCTCGAGAAAGTAGTCCATGATCCGGCGTGCTCGGTTCTATCGTGGTTCGAGGGCGCGGGCACTGAGACACAGACATTTCACTTCAAAGCCATCAGTGCAGACCACGGTCAACGAGCGTATTTGGGCAGCGCCAACATGACAGTCTCGAGCCTGCGGTCGCGAATGGAGCTTGGGGTGATCTTAAGTGGCGCAATCGCAAACCAGTTGGATAGGGTTTTGCGGGTTGTACTGACGATGGCTACGCCCGTTATAATTGAATAGATATGGTCCTATCGCGAACGCGCTCTCACGAACCCCGCAATCGGGCGATCGATCCATTGTGTACGGAGCATGACTCGCGGAAAGCCGATGAACGGCCCGCTCGCAAGGTTCGTCAGCATTTCGGCCTGAAATCCCGGACAGTTCCTTCGCAACTTCAGCCCACGTCAGACGCGGTTGAGCCAATCTCGGGGTTGACTAAATCGGCGCTGGCGGACCCGCCGGTGCGGTGTACGATAGAAAGCTGGATGGATTGAAGGCGTCTCTCGGGGGTCCAGCGGCGCTTTTGAGGCGCCTTGTGCCGGGAACGTGTCGAGCTCAGATTGGGTGTGCCGTAATTGTGCCGTGGTAGGGCCTGGGAACGGGCTGGCAAGCGCTGCAAGTGATTGATTCATAAGCAGATC
>JAJZIF010000235.1 GCA_021810735.1 Acidobacteriota bacterium | reverse complement strand
CGCGGATCGTGACAGTGAAGGCCGCGGCCTGCAAACCTTCGATCTTCGCACGACGGTGCATGCGCTGACGGCAATCGAGTCGGCGCTGCTCGATCTGCTCGGACAGTTTCTTGCGCTGCCCGTCGCAGCGCTTCTGTGTGAAGGTCAACAGCGATCCAACGTTGAGGTACTGGGCTATCTGTTTTTTGTCGGCGATAGAAAGAAGACGGATCTGCCTTATCGTAGCGAACCGGATGCGGCCGATGCGTGGCTGCGGTTACGGCATGAGGAAGCGCTGACCACGGATGCTGTGCTGCGTCTGGCGGAAGCCGCGCACGCGCGCTATGGATTCAACGATTTCAAACTCAAGGGCGGAGTGCTGGCAGGCGCGCAGGAGATGGAGACCGTAGCCGCGCTTGCGGAGCGCTTTCCGAATGCGCGCATTACGCTGGACCCGAACGGAGCCTGGTCGCTCGATGAGGCGATTCGCCTCTGCACGGGCAAGCAGCAGGTGCTGGCATATGCAGAGGACCCGTGCGGAGCCGAGCAAGGCTTCTCCGGGCGCGAGATTATGGCGGAGTTTCGGCGCGCCACCGGCTTGCCCACCGCGACCAACATGGTCGCGACCGACTGGCGCGAATTGAAGCACGCGGTTCAACTGAATGCCATCGACATTCCGCTTGCCGATCCGCACTTCTGGACAATGCAAGGCTCGGTGCGCGTGGCGCAGTTTTGCCGCGAGTGGGGCCTCACGTGGGGGTCGCACTCCAATAATCACTTTGACATCTCGTTGGCGATGTTTACGCATGTGGCTGCGGCAGCGGTCGGCAGAATCACCGCCATCGATACGCATTGGATATGGCAGGATGGCCAGCGGCTTACAAAAGAGCCGCTGCAGATCGCTGGCGGCAAGCTGAAGGTGCCCGATCGTCCGGGACTCGGCATCGAGGTTGACATGGAACAGATCGAACGCGCGCATTCGCTCTACAGTTCGATGAGCCTAGGCGCGCGGGACGATGCGATGGCGATGCAGTTCCTCGTGCCGGGTTGGAAATTCAACCCCAAACGACCCTGCCTGGTTTCGTAGATCGAAGGCAACCCCAGAGCGCGGCGGACAGTCTCGCGGTCTATTGCCTTTGATGGAAGATACTAGATGGGAGGAACGGAGACGCCTGCCGGTTGACTTGCCTTCTGCTCAAGTGAGGTCGCCGCAGTCAAGGTAACGAAAATGGCCAAGGCGAACAGGGGTTTAACGTCCAAGGGGAGTCTCCGTAGGTATTTTCAAGATGCGTGTTCGCGGGTCATCGGCTGGCACACCGCGCCGATCGAAGGTTAAGCCAACAGCGTGCGTCCAGTAATGCGAAAGATTTGCTCATAATACTTTCAATCCGCCTTAGAAGGAGCAGGCTGAAGCTCCGTCGCGGGAAGCGGGTTCTGAGTCGGTATAGTTGTCACTTCAATCCGGCTATTCTTCACAAAGACAACATTCTGACCGTGGACCAGCCAGCGTTCATAGACGGAGAGGCCGGCCGCGTAGAAACCGATGCCCGCCGCTAAATTCGGGGAGCCTGCCACGATGCCGACCGCGCGGCCGATGATTCCAAATCCGTTGGATGATACGGCGGCGTTACCGGCGAAGTTTCCGTCCTGATCTAGCGCGCGTCCCGCGAGAAAGGTCAGCACTACGGGGACGATGATACGATTTTGGGGTTTGGACTGCACCTCGCCTTCAGAGTTGATTTGCAGCTGTTGCGATTTGCTTGCATCCGCGCCCGCGAGCGTGCCATGGACATGTTGAGCGGGCGCGCCTGGCAGCTTCAGTTCACGGAAATCGAAGCGCAGTTTTCCTGCCCGGCCGAAGGATCGCGCGGGCTTGGCCTGGGTGATCGTCCCCACCAATATCGATCCTTCGGGAACCTCCAGAGTACGGTCTGGCGTGAATATCGGTTCAGCAACCAGCGCTTCAAACGTGTTTCCCTTCTTCTGGTCGGATGAGCTGATCGTCTGCTGAAGATAAGCGCGCAGTCGCCACGCCGACTTGTTGTCCGACTCCTTCTTTGCCTGCGAAGGTGAAGTCGATGGCGGCTTGGGCGACAGGCTGGACGCTGCGGCAGAATTGCTCTGCGCATTTCCAGACGCTTCATCTTTCTTGAGAGTGAGCGGTTGCGCCAGCATTGCCGTCCACATCGTTGCCGTTTCGATTCTCTCCGGGTGATATGGAAGTTGATGGTAGAGCAGCTGAACCAGCCGGTCTTTTCGTCCTGGGGCTGTCACCAGCGCGAGAGTATCTTTGGCGTGCACCTTGACCTGAGCGAGCTGGCGGGCAAAGAATGATGGCGATTGCTTGGAGGCAGGCGTGGAAAGATGCAGGACGGGCGCGCCGTCTGTGGCATCGCCGCTGACAATGGGATGGATGGTCCCGTCAGGGAGTACCAGTTTGTCGAAGCGAACGACCGGAATATGGTAAGGCGTAAAGTCCCCTCCCAGCCGAGCGTGGATGCGTCGGCTGCGGTCGGGTTTGAGCGCGACAACCCTGCCGCGCACAATGCTGCCCGTCGGAATGGCCAATCGATTCTGGGCGTAGACCGGGTAGAGTAAGCGGCAATCTAAAAGTTTCCCTGTTTTCATGGGAACGTGCTTGCCGAGTTGGATTGCGAGCGGAGTCGCCACAGGAACTTGAACGGACGGCTCTTGCGCAACCAGCCCGGACGCAGCCATGATGAACGACAGCAAGCCGAGGAATCGTAACAGTGCGCGTGTGTCGCTCATGCGGGTCTAAAAAGACTGTACCGATTCTTGTCGGGCATGTCACAAATGTGGAAACAATACAGATAGCGTTGACGCCGATGCGCTCCGCGTTCATGGTTGCACCGTGGCTCGGCTGTCCACTTCGATGGCGACCGTTTTCCCGACACGCAGGATAAAGGTACTGGGGTCTTTCAATCCCCATTGAACGTAGGGCACAACGAATTGGGTACCTGCGCGGAGTGAATTATCCGTTTGAGGCATCACGTGAATGTGCAATCGGAGCGGGTGATCTTCGCCATGCAGACGAAAAATTCCATCCACGGCAATCGACTGGTCCTTAGTGAAATCGAAATTGCCTGAAGCGTGCGTGGGGCGAAAGGTGACATCGGGATACCGATCGCTTTCGAGAACGCTCTTCTCCATTCTCTCATCACGCGCCGCGTCCCCGCTTTCACCACTTTTGGCATCGACAACGATCAGTCCGTCCGCGGCTCCCGTGGCTGGATTCAGATGAATCACTCCGCTCTTGAGAGTAAAGGCGCCATGGGCGGTATGGAGAACGGCCTGCAACGTCCAGTGAATCGATGTTCTCGCGGAATCAAGAGTTACCGTCACCTCATCGTGCGTGTTATTGGCGGCCAGGGCCGAATCCGACAAAAGGAGCAGGCAGAACAGTACGAGACTTGCAGCGGCGGCCTTGCCAATATTCCCGCGATAAAAAACGCTTTGCATCGATTCTCCTCTAGCGTCCTGAGTCTTAAATTCGTTAAAGAAATGATTTTCGGTCTTGTATCAGGGCACGACTTCCAGCCTGCCCTGAGCGGAGCCGAAGGGTGCCGTAAATGGAGCAAAACAGATGGGCTTTAGCCCTTGCGTGCTGATGTTCGAATCGCTTCCATAAATCGAATTGTTGAATGAACTTCAGACTCAGACCTCTAGTAGAAACTTGCCTCAAGAAAACTCCAGCCGATTCGTAGTCCCTGCCGCATCGCAAAACGGTACAGGCTCTCGGCGCCGACATGCACGGAAAGAAGCTGCTGAAAGTAGTCCGGATGGGATGACAATGTCTTGATCGCGCGACCTTGTATTTGCGGCCAGCGATCCATCGTCAACATCAGCCAACTCATGGCATGGGGCAGCCTCCCAATCCTTTTGTGCGCGCGGTTGTAAAGCTCCAAATCTCCCTGATCGATGGCGTTTGCCAGCGAGACAGCTTGGCGGAACGATACCGCGAGACCTTCACCGGTAATAGCGTCGGGCGAACCCGAAGCATCGCCGATCAGAGCAACCGAGCGGTTGGCAACGCGGCGAAGTTTCCTGTTGGCGGAGATGCCGCCGCGGAGCTGCGACATGGTCGGAATACCTTGAAGTCTGGCGGCAACAGATGGAAAAGCGGCGAGAAAATCTCCGTGTGCGAGCTTGGGATTTCTTGTGATGAAGACGACGCACACGCTGTCGGCGGCAACAGGAGTGAGATAAACCTGGCCGGGCGGTCCCCAGTGCACCTCCACATACTCACTCCACGGCGCGATGTTGTAGTGACGGCGGAAACCGAAACGCACGCTCTCTCGCTGGACTTCGCCCAGCCCCGCCCACTTTCGGATGCCTGATGCCTGCCCGTCGGCACCGACCAGATATCGAAACGATATCGTCCTTCCATTGACAAGGGCGGAGCGGTTGTCCAGCAACTTGGCTCGACTGCCCCACAGCACCGGAACACCCGCTTCGCGGGCCCGGTCGGCAATCAGCCCATGCAATTTCGTGCGTCGCACTCCGATGCCGGTACCGTTGGGAAAGTCCGCATGGACCCGATGCGCGGGGTTGTTGAAGCGGATGCCGCGAAAGCGATGGCCGTGCTCCTCCGTAATGTCCAGGCCGAGTTCGCGCAGGGAAGCGAGGGCATCTGGCATCAGCCCTTCAGCACAGCCTTTGTCTATCGCCGGCCCCAGAGCTTCGACCACAAGACATTCGATGCCTTTTTGCCGTAACGCAATTGCCGCTGCCAATCCGGCGGGACCACCGCCGAGAATGAGGACGTCCGTCATGTCATTTTTTGGCGTCAAGTTTGCGGAGATCAAACCCCTACTTCCCTTTGTCGGTTTCAGAGCATGGGAATGGCGGCTACGTGGTTATCGCTCTGCGGCCTAAATTGAGCGCGTCAGACCAGAAGGATGCGGACGAATGCATCGTATCGACAACATCGCGTACGGCAGCGACGCAATCATGCATTTGTTGTTCGGAGACTACGAGGGGAGGAGCGATTTTGAGCACCATGAAGTTGTTTCCGCAGATTTGCGTGAGAATGTTCTTTTCTTTGAAAAGCCGCATCACCAGGATCTGTCCAAACAAAGCAGGATGAATTGCTTTGAATGCCTCGAACGAGAATTTCATCGAAACGCTGCATGGCGCCTGAAATTCGATTCCGGTGAGCATACCTTCGCCGCGCACCTCCTTGACCATCTCAAAGGAAGCGAGCGCGGCGCGCAGGCGGTCACGCAGTTCGACACCCATCGTGTCGGCTCGCTCCGCAAGCCGCTCGCGGCTCAGGACCTTCAGCGTGGCCAACCCAGCCCGCATCGCCAGCGCGTTCTCGCTGAAGGTTGAAGTATGGATGAAGGCCCGCCGCAACGAATGAAAGACAGACTTATAAATTATATCCGTCATCAGAACTGCGCCGATCGGAACCAGGCCTCCGCTCAGTGCGTTGGCTAGAACAATCATGTCCGGCTGTACATCGTAGCGCTCCGCCGCGAGAAATCTGCCCGTTCGTCCGATGCCGGTCTGCACTTCATCCAGTACGAAGAGCGTACCGTACTTCAGACAGAGACGCTGCGCGCTGGCGAGATATCCCGCCGGAGGAAGGATGATTCCGGCCTCCGCCTGGATCGGCTCCAGTACTACAGCCGCGACCGTGCGCTCTTTGAGCAGCTTTTCGAGCTTTGTCAAATCGCCGAACGGCACGGCGTGCGTGCCGTCGAGCATTTGCCCAAAATCCTCGCGCCAAAAATCGTTGCCCATCAGGGAGAGAGCGCCGCAGGTAAGCCCGTGGAATGCGCCAGAGGCGTATACGATGTCGGGTCGACCTGTGCAGGCGCGTGCAAACTTGATCACCGCCTCAATGGCCTCACTGCCGGAGCTGCAGAAGAATGTTTTCGAGACTTTGCCGCCAGACTGTTCACATAACATGGAAGCGAGTTGACCGGCGCTCTCGACTACATTGCTCTGCAACATCGTTGGCGTCTGAGCGTGCAGCTCAGCCATCAGTTCGGCGACGATATACGGATGGTTATGGCCGGCGTTATGGACGCAGTAACCGGACAGGCAATCCAGAATCACGCGGCCGTCGTCGGTATACAGCTCAGCGCCGCTGGAACGCGTGTAGCGGACGTTCATGCCAAGCACATCGAGCAGTTTGACCCAGATCGGATTGACGCGTTGGCTGTATAGCCGCTGGCCATTCAACTCAACCGGGTCAAGGTGAATGCCAGAGAGTCCCGAATGTGGCACGATCAGTCACCCCTTCTAGCGTGTATCCATTGAGTGTTGCCAGAAAGCTTCATCAAGGTTTTCATTCGTCTCTCAAAATGGCGCCGAGGGGAATCGTAAGTATTTAAGACATAGAAAATCTTC
>JAJZIF010000234.1 GCA_021810735.1 Acidobacteriota bacterium | reverse complement strand
CTACGCCGATATCAGCTCATCACCGCACTCTTCAACAGACCAAGCTGAAATCTCACGCCCAATAACAAACCCCACCAAAATGGTGGGGTTCGTCAGCAGTCTGAAGCGGGGCGCCATGCCCCGCTTCTTCATTTCATAACCGCCTTCATCTATTCCGCCCAGACGGGGGTACCCCACATCTCGATTTTGACATGTGGGTTTTACGCCGGAGGCTCCTCCACTACCATCCCCTTCACTGCCGCTAGCCGTTTCACCACCCGCTCTTTCCCCAGATTCACCATCACCGCAAACAAACTCGGAGCCACCGCCTGTCCCGTCAGCGCCACGCGCGATCCATTAATCAGCGCGCCCGCCTTCATGCCCTTTTCCTCGGCAAAGCCGCGCAGCACCTGCTCGGTCGACTCTTCCGTAAACTCCTCCGCCGCCGCGTACCGCTCGGCCAGCTCGCCCAGCAGCCCCCGCACATGCTCATCTTTCAGAAATTTCGTAACTGCCGCGGGATCAAACTCGAATTCGTCGCTGAAATAGGCACGAAATGCCCCGGCAAAGTCCTTCAGATTCCGCGCCCTCGGCTTCAACAGCTCTATTGCCGCCAGAATCTCGCTCTCCGGCCGCGTCGGCTCACAATCCGCCTTCTGCCACTCTTCCCGGGCCAGCGGCAATAGCCGCTCCGCCTCGTACGCGCGAATATACTCCGTGTTGAACCACGCCAGCTTGTCGTTATCAAAGACCGCGTTCGACTTCGAAATCCCATCCAGCCCGAACAGCTCGATCAGTTCCTCCGATGAGAAAATCTCCCGGTCCTTATGCGCCGAACCCGGCGTCCATCCCAGCAGCGCCAGAAAATTCCGGAACGCCTCCGGAACAATCCCCATCTCCTTGTACGCGATCACGCTCGTCGCCCCGTGCCTCTTGCTCAGTCGCGTCTTGTCCGGCCCCAGGATCAGCGGCACATGCGCAAAAATCGGTGTTTCCACACCCAGTGCGCGGTACTGCAGCACCTGCTTCGGCGTGTTCGAAATATGATCCGCCCCGCGAATAATGTGCGTCAGCCGCATCTCCACATCATCGGCCACCACGCTCAGGTGGTACGTCGGAATCCCGTCCGACCGCAGCAGCACAAAATCCTCAATCTCGCTATTCGCAAACTCCACCTTGCCGAACACCGCGTCCTCAAAGCTCGTCGCGCCGCCCTCCGGAACCGCGAACCGCACCGCGCACGCCTCGCCCGCCGCCTTTCGCGCGGCCGCCGTCGCCCGGTCGATATTCCTGCACCGCCGGTCATACATCGGCGGGCGCCCAGCCGCTGCCGCCTCCGCGCGCCGCTGCTCCAGCTCTTCCTTCGTGCAGAAGCAGTAGTACGCATGGCCGCTCGCCAGTAGTTTCTCCGCCGTCGCCCGATACAGCTCCAGCCGCTGCGACTGGAAGAACGGACCCTCATCCCAGTTCAGACCCAACCAGCGCATCCCTTCCAGAATGCCCTCGACCATCGCTTCCGAAGACCGCTCAAAATCCGTGTCTTCAATGCGCAATATCAGCGTCCCGCCAAAGTGCCGAGCAAAGAGCCAGTTGAACAGTGCAGTGCGAGCCCCGCCCACATGCAGATACCCGGTGGGCGAAGGCGCAAATCGAACGCGCGGAGTCTCTTTCGAATTCGTAGGCATGAAAATTCTTGAAAGTAACCTGTTCTATTACAAATATGGCGCCATTTGTTACAAATATCTCGCCAACATGAAACCCATCCCTGAAGATGGGTCATTCTGAGCGAAGTTTCGCCCTGGCGAAACGAAGCGAAGAATCTGCGGTTCAACCAAAAGCTGAAAGCTAAGAGCTAACGGCTGATAGCTATCTACGTAAAGTCTTCCGTATCGAACGCCGGCTTCTTCACCGCAGACTTCCGTCCCCGCGACATCTCCTTCAGCATCTCGTCGATCTCGTCCGCACCCACGCTCATCGTCTCGTCAATCTCCGCATGCATCACGCGCACATCGTTGTTTTCTTCCACGCGTTCCAGCAGCACGACCGCATGCGCCTGCGCCACGTGATCCAGCCCTAGGCCCTCCGGCGTCTTCGCCTTGATGCTCACGTCCCCCGGCGGAATATCCAGCAGCGACGCCACCCGCTCCCGTATCTCGCCCGCGATCGGCGCGATCTTCGGCGCCGCCAGCACCAGCGTCGTATCCACGTTGGCAATCCTGTATCCGGCGTTCTGTATCTCTTCGAGCGCAATGTTCAAAAAGATCGCCGAGTCCGCGCCCTTCCAGCGCGCATCGCCCGGCGGAAAGAAGCTGCCGATATCCCCGGCCGAAACCGCCCCCAGCAGCGCATCGGTAATCGCGTGCAGCAGCACATCTCCGTCCGAGTGCCCCGCCAGTCCCTCGGGATGCTCAATGGCAAGCCCGCCAATTCTGAGCGGCACACCCGGCTTGAAGGCGTGCGAATCCCATCCGTATCCAATGCGTATCTTCATCCTGGCTACCGTCTTCCAGCTTACCTTGAAGCACGCTGGCGAAGATAGAACTCGGCCAGATCCAGGTCGCCCGGCTGCGTGATTTTCAGATTCGTAGGCGAGCCCGGAACCACCATCACCTGCGCTCCGGCGCGTTCCACCACGCTCGCCTCGTCGGTCCCCGTAAACCCATCCGCTTCGGCCTCGGCGAATGCGCGGCGCAACAGTCCTGCGCGAAATCCCTGCGGCGTCTGCGCCTGCACGATATACTCCCGCGGAATCGTCGCCGTAATCAGCGCGCCGTCCGCCGTCCGTTCCACCTGCTTGATCGTGTCCACCGCGGGCAGCCCCACAATCGCCGCTCCCGATTTCTGCGCAGCCTCGATCGTGCGCTCAATCACCGCCGGTTCAATCAGCGGACGCACCGCATCATGCACCAGCAGAATGTCCTCGTCGTCGCACTCCACCGCCGCCAGCGCATGCGACACGCTTTCCTGCCGCGAGTCGCCTCCCATCACCACGCGCACCTTGTCGGCCAGGCCATGCTCGCTCACCTGCGCCTCCACGCGCTCCATCTCGCCCGCCCGCACAGCTACATACATCCGCGTCACAGACGGCACCGCGGCAAACGCCCGCAGCGTGTGAATCAACACGGGGATGCCCCCGAGTTCGAGGAATTGTTTGGGACTCTGAGGCGTTCCATGGCCAGTAGCCATGCGCGTGCCCAGACCCGCCGCCGGCAGTATGACGAATACCCGCATAAGCATTGGAGTATACCAGTCGCCGCAATGATCTACACTGTTCCCGGCATTACGCTACTAACTATCGGAGTCACTATGCTGCGTTCCCGCCTCCTGTCTTCCCTTGTTTTCGCTGGTCTGGCTCTCGCTCTGCTGCCCGCCGCCACCGCCCAGAACATCGTCGCCGCCACGCCCCCCATGGGCTGGAACAGCTGGGACTCCTTCGGGCTCACCATCAACCAATCTGAGTTCGAGCACGAAGCCGACTACATGCACCAGCACCTGCAAAAGTACGGCTGGCAGTACATGATCATCGACGAAGGCTGGTTCGCCGGCTACCCTGACAAGAAAGGCGTCCCGCGCAAGGTCGAAGGCTACAACATTTCACCCAACGGCCTCTATCTCCCCGCGCCCAACCGCTTCCCCAGCGGCTTCAAGGCCATCGCCGACTACGTCCACTCCCTCGGTCTCAAATTCGGCATTCACATCATTCATGGCATCCCACGTGAAGCCGTCGCGAAAAACCTGCCCATCCTTGGCTCCCGGTTCACCGCCCGTCAGGCCGCCAAAACATCCGACGTCTGCGCCTGGAACTCCGACAATTACGGCGTCAAAGACAATGCCGCCGGCCAGGCCTATTACGACTCCATGCTCAGGATGTACGCCTCCTGGGGCGTCGACTTCCTCAAGGTCGACTGCATCTCCCAGCCCTACAACGCCAAAGAAATCCAGATGATCCACAAGGCCATCCTCAAAACCGGTCGGCCCATCGTCCTCAGCCTTTCCCCCGGGCCCACACCCCTCAAAGACGCCCTCAACGCTGAAAACAACGCCAATATGTGGCGCATCTCCAACGATATGTGGGACGTCTGGTCCAAGCCCCCCGATGCGCCCAGCTTCCCGCAATCCCTCACCGCCCAGTTCGGACTCCTCGCTCAGTGGATCCCGTTCCGCGGCCCAGGCCATTGGCCCGACGCCGACATGCTCCCCATCGGCACGCTCGCTCCCCATCCCGGCTGGGGAAAGCCGCGCGTCTCCCGTCTCAACCACGAGGAAGAGCGCACCCTCGTCACCCTCTGGTCCATCGCCAAATCCCCGCTCATCATGGGCGGCAACCTCCTCAAGATGGACCCCTATACCCTATCCCTCCTCACCAATCCTCAGGTCATCGCCATTGACCAGCACTCCTACGGCAACCACCCCCTCACGCTGAATGAGAACGGCTCCATCTGGGCGGCGGCCGGCGAGGACGGCCTCTATGTCGCTCTCTTCAACTTCGAAGACACAGCCCGCGTCATGTCCGCCAACTGGAACCAGTCCGGCCTCGTCGGCCCACGCATCGTTGCCGACCTCTGGTCCCATCAATCGCTTGGCTCCAGGAGCGACATTCAGGTCATGGTGCCGCCCCACGGCTGCCGCCTGCTCCTCGTCGAGCACAAGGACGAGTAACCCGCGGCCTCACTTTATTCTGTTGCTGGCCAAAGATCGCATAGAGTGCTGCTGGGAGAACCGATGCTGATTCGATACCGGTGTCTTATTTGGGGAGCAATCATCCTGGTCCCCTTGGCTGTTGTAATCCACGCCCGCGCACAACAATATTCAACCAACGAGGTGACAGTCGGTCTCCAGGCCCAGACTTGGGACCAGCAATACGACAACAACGGCCAGCCGGCATACCATCATTACCTTCAACCCCCGACCCCGTCCTTCACCTACACTCGCAACCTCTCACCCACGCTGGCCGTAGAGGGCACCGTTGAACCGTGGACAGGGTTTTTCAAAACGAATGCGCTTGAATCTGGCCACGAAACCCTCGCGCTCGGAGGCATCAAAGCGGGATGGCGCGGCAGAACCTGGGGCTTCTATGGGAAAACAGACGTGGGAGTCGCTTCCTGGAGTTGTGGGGCCTGGTACTACTCGCCGAAGCCGTATTCCAATTGTTCGCGGATTACGAATTTCGCGCTCGAATACGGCGGTGTGGTGGAACGCCACCTTTTCGGCAGATATACCCTGCGTATCGATGCCGGACACCTGCTCAGTACAGAATTTGATCAGGTACTCTCGCGCTACCCAGACGGATTGGCCAGTGCATACCGGGACGGAGGCGTTCTGCAGCACTTTGACGCCCAAATCGGGATCACAAGGAGCTTTGGAGCTCTCCGCAATGTCAATGCCGAAGCCGGACGTGCCCCCGCGAAATCGCCCTGGGATCTGGGGGTAAGCTTCGTTCTCCAGCCCCGAATTCAGGGCCTGCCCGGCATCCTGAATACCTACCCAAGTCTGGGCCTCTGGACATCCTGGAACTTCAGCCGGCATCTCTCTTGGGATTCGGCTGTCATCCATTCTGGCCCGGAACGGGATGAGCAATACGTCTATTCGGCTCAGCAGACCGGCGGCCGGTCGCTGGAGGCGCTCACCGGCTTGAAGATGGGCCTTCGTCGCGGCCGGATGGGATATTTTGCCAAGCTGCGCGGCGGAACAATTACCTTTGGCGAAACAGAAAAGAAGATCGGCTTCCGCCCCGACGGAAGCCTCTTCCTGGACCGCGGTATGTTCACAAGTCCTCTTCTCGATGTGGGAGCAGTCTGGGAAGTCTATCCGTCACGTCACACCATTCTGCGCTTCGACGCTGGAAGCGACACCATCTTCTACCAACCGAAGACCGTCTGGCAGTACCTGCCAAAGAATGGCGTTGAGGTGGGGACGAAATATGTGATGCCGGAGCAGACGCGGACAGGTCTCATGCTGAGTTTCGGTTGGGGAGTACGCTTCTGAATCGGTCACCCTTGGTCGCACCCCGGCCCTCTGGCGAATGGCCTCAGAGAGCCCCACTCCTGGATCCCGAGATCCATTCCGGCAATCTCACGCTGCAGAGATGATTTTCAGTAGAGCGGGCTGCATCGCTGTGGATGTTGTGGCCCGCCGCGCCGCACCATGAAAAATCTCTAAGAATAGCGAACAACCCCGGCATCCAACCTGCATCTATCTCAGTAACAAGAAGAGGCAGTCAATCACTTAGCTCACCTGTAAGTTGTTCCTCCTGCAAGACCCGGCCGCCTGGTGCGGACCCCGCTACTACACCTCCTGGAACCCATCCTTTACGCCTCTGGAAAAAGAAAGGCCCGCTGGAAAGCGGGCCTGCTGTTTTCTGCCTTCACCACCCTCTCCAACCGGCTGCCTC